>NZ_LDNX01000066.1:0-33227 GCF_001027955.1 Kocuria sp. SM24M-10
TGGGCCTCTCCCCGGAGGCCGCCCGGCGGCTCTCCGCGCTGACCCCTGCCACCTACACCGGCATCGCCACCGAGCTCGTGCGCTACCTCTGACATCGCGCCGGACAACCCGCTCCGCCGGAGGGCGTGACCGCGGCCGGGTCCGCCCGGGCCGCCCAGGTGGGCGGCCCGCCGCCGGCTCCCAGAGCGGAGGGGACGCCCACGACCGCTGCTACGGCGAAGGCCCTTCTGGGACCGTGCTCCTGGCGCCGGTCAGGCGTCCGCGTGGCCCGTCCGGCCGGGCCAACCGGGTGTCCGAAGCCGGCGCCGGAGCGTGCTGCCGGGCCGCGAGCCGGTGAACTCGCCCTCCGCGCCGCACGCCGCGACCCAGCCGGGGGCGTCCCCGCCGAGCACGTGGGCGGCGTGGGCGTAGGCTTGGGCCTCCACCGCGCTCCGCGCGGCCACGACGACACGGTCCCACGGGCTCTCCACGGCGGCACCGGTGACCGGGTTGACCAGGGCGCTCCCCGGCCGGGAAAGCACGGCGAGACCATGGTGGCCCGTCGTCAGGAGGCCGGCCCAGGCGGCGGCGCCCAGGGCCGGATCGAGGTCCGGGTCCAGAGCGAAGCCTGGGGTCGCGGCCAGGGCGGCGGCCTCGGCGGCAGGGCCGGCCACCGCCAGCACCCCGCCGGTACGGGCAACGAGCCCGTGGCCGGGGAAGGCATCGGTGAAGAGCCGGACCGTGCGGTCCGCGGCCCAGGCGCCGGCGACCTCGGCGAGATCCAGGACGGTGCCCTGCCGCATCCGCAGGCGGCGGGCGGGCAGGTCGAGGTCGAGGTGGGCGATTCCCGGGGCCGGGCGGGCCGGCAGACCGTCCTGGGCACGCCAGGCGGCGTCGCCGGTGGTGGGGTCGACCAGTCCGCTGGTGAGGCGGGTGGCCCGCAGCGCCGCGGCGAGGATCTGCGCGAGCACGGGACCGACGACCACGTCGACGTCCTCGTGCTCGGCGAACCGGTTCAGCAGGGACAGCTCCGAGTCGATGCGCTCGGGCGCCACGGCCGCGGAGACCTCGCGGTGGACGCGCTCGGCCAGCCGCCGGGCCTCCTCCTGGAGGTCCGGGGCGGGGGCGCGGACGGTGTCCCGGCTCGGCGCCCCGGGCGGGGTGGGGGTGGACATGGCCGTCTCCTGGCGGTCTCGTGTCGGCGCGTGCCGGAGGACGCGGAAGGCCCTGCGCGACAACGGGCAGGTGGTGCCGAGCATACGCGCGGCTGGGCCCGCCGGACGGTGACGTGACCGCTCGTTACCTGACCGTCATCGCGGCGGAGCGGGGGCGCCCCGGTCCGGTCGCCGGCACCGGCGGGCCGGCGGGGATCCCGGCGCCGCCGTCCCGCCCGCCGGCCGCCGCGGTCCAGCGCAGCACGTCGGCCGGGCGGTTGGAGGTCAGCTGCTGGATGCCCAGGGCGCGGCACAGGTCCACGTCCCGCGCCGTGTCGATCGTCCAGGCCCGCAGCACGCGCCCGTCGGCGGCCCACCGGCGCACCAGGTCGGGCCGGGCGCGGACGAAGTCGATGCCGGGTCCCACGATGTCCACGAGCCCGGTCGCGATGACGGGCAGCGCCGGGGGCACCACGAGCCGCATCCCGGCGTGCAGCACGGCGGCGGTCGTACGGTTCACGCGCAGGCTCTCCCGGACCGTGCGGCGGGTGGTGGTCTCCACCAGCTGGCACACGTGGCCGGCGGGCACCGTCTCGAGCAGGTGGCGGACGGCGTCGGGGTGGAAGCTCATCAGCGAGACCGTGATCCGGCCCAGCCGGCCGGTCTCGGGGTCCCACCCCTCCCGCATCAGCACGTTCAGGACCTCCTCCTCGAGCTGGTGGCCGTACGGGCTGGGGTGCTTGGTCTCCACGGCCAGGCCCACGGGCCGGCCGGCCCCGCGCAGCAGGTCCAGCAGCTCGGGCAGGGTCAGCAGCTGGCGGTCGCGGGACCCGTGGCTCGGCGGGATCGGCACACCCTTCCAGGACACCCAGTCGAGGCGGCGCAGCTCGGCGAGCGTGCGCGCCGAGACCGGACCGCGGCCGTCGCTCGTGCGCCCCAGCTGGGCGTCGTGGTGGAGGACGAGATGGCGGTCCCGGGTCAGGTGGACGTCGCACTCCACGCCGTCCGCCCCGTCCAGCAGCGCCTGGACGTAGGCGGCCCGGGTGTGCTCCGGGTAGGCCGCGCTGGATCCCCGGTGGGCGTAGACGATCGGTCGCACGGCGCTCCCTCGGCTCCGGGCGGGGCGGTGACCCCGCTCTCGGCGCCACACTAGGGAGGCGCGGTGAACGGGCCGCCACGTCCGGGCGGATGGGCCGTGAACGGCGACGACGCCCCGCCGGAGGGCGGGGCGTCGTCGGAGCGCGGGGCCGGTGCGGCGGCTACTTCCCGCCGGAGATCTCGCCGTGGGCGGTCGTGTCCGCGGTGCTGTCCCCGCCGCCGAACCGGGGGGCCCGCTCGGAGAGGGCGAGCTCGGCGGGGAAGTCGGCGGGCAGCGGCCCGAACGCCTCGTGGGTCGCGCTGATGACCTGCTTGGACATGGCCAGGTTCGCGCCGCCGCCGACGATCGCGCCCACCCCGAACGGCAGGGCGCGGCCGAAGACCGCTCCGGTCTGCTTGAGCAGGAAGCGCTTGACGAACATGTTGCGGATGATCCGGCTGACGTCGAAGGTCTTCGAGTCGTCCTTGCCCATCATCAGGCCCCAGGACGACATCATGCCCTTGCCCTTGGTGCCGCTGGCCAGGATCTGGTTCATGACCTGCCGGCCGTCCTCGCCGAGCATGAGGGCCATGACCATGGTGCGGGTCCTCTCGGGGTCCTCGGTGTGCACCCCGTGCAGCTCGGCGATCGCCTGGGCGTAGAGGGCGGTGGCCTCGAGATAGCCGACCACCGCGAAGGAGGACAGCCCGAGGGAGGCGACGGTGCCGACGCCGGGGACCACCGCGGTGGCGCCGACCGCGCCGCCCTCGACGGTGACGGACCGGACGTAGATCTTCTCCAGGCGCCGGGCCAGCTGCTCGGGCGTCTCGTCCGGGTACTTGGCGCGCACCCTCTTCACGAACGCGAGCACGACCGGGCGCTGGGCGCGCAGAACGGTGTCCAGGAACTTGTTCATGGCCGGCTTGGGCTTGCCGTGCTCGTCGAAGGCCGAGCTCAGGGGGTTCAGGTCCATGGGGGTGCTCTCCTCGTGCAGTGCCGGGACGGTGGTCTGCGGCCCACTATATGCACAGCCCACTGAGCAGGCGCCGGGATTCGCCGACGGCGGAGGTGAGGACCCTCAGTCCCCCGGCAGCAGGGAGACCGAGGGGTCGACCCGCTGGAAGGAGTCCGGGAACTCGGCGCGCAGCCGGACCAGCTCGCGGGCGAAGGCGTCCAGGTCCCGGTCCTCCTGGCTCACCGGGTGCCACTGCCGGGCGGGCAGGGCGTGCCCGGTGTCGTCGAGGGCGACCATGACCATGAGGCAGTTGGTCGTCAGCTGGAGCTCGCCGGTGGCGGGGTCCCCGGACCAGCAGTTGACGGAGATGTGCAGGCCCCGGGCCGCGGTGTGGATCAGCCGCGCCCGGACCTCCACGAGGTGGCCGATGTGCATGGGCCGGTAGAAGCGGACCCCGCCCGCGTACACGGCGATGACCGGGCGCCCGGCCCACCGGGACCCGCACACGAACGCGGCCTCGTCGATCCAGCGCATGGCCGTGCCGCCGTGCACCTTCCCGCCCCAGTTGATGTCCGTGGGCGCGGCGAGGAAGCGCAGCACCGTCTCCTCGGCCGTGCCCTCGTCGGTGTACTTCTGCTCCGCCATCAGCGCCTCGATGCTGTTGCGCAGCTCGATCCGCCGCTTCGTGACCGCCTGGTGCCGGCGCTCGTGCTCGGTCTCGGGCGTCCACTGCGGGACCGGGGTGGGGCGGCCCTCGCCGTCGACGGCCACCATGATGATCAGGCAGGTGTCCCGCAGGGTCACCCCCTGCTCGCGGGGGTCCGCGGAGGCCACCTCGACCCGGATGTGCATCGAGGAGCGGCCGGTGTGCACGATCTGCGCGGCGACCTCGACCATGTCCCCCACGCTGACCGGGCGGTCGAAGTGGATGTTGCCCACGTAGGCGGTGACGCAGTAGGCCCGCGACCAGCCGACGGCGCACGCGTACGCGGCCTTGTCGATCCACTCGAGCACGCGCCCGCCGTCCACGGTGCCGGTGCGCCCGGCGTCGGTCGGGGCGGCGAGGAAACGGAGCACAGCGGTGTCACGGGCGGCCATGGCACCAGTGTGGCACGGTCGCCCCGGGCCGGGGCTCACCGGGCGAACGGCGCCCAGGCGTTGAGCCGGCGGAGCATGTCCGACTTCTTGTGCGCGTGCCCCTCCATGCGCACCAGGATGTCGTCGAGCGCCTCGATCGCGTCCACCACGAACGGCCCCTTGTTGAGCATCACGCACTCGGCGCGCTGGCCCATCGCCGCGTCGGTGACCTCGGCCCGGGAGGGCAGGCCCTTCTTGGCCAGCGACTCGAGCACCTGGGTGGCCCACACGACCGGGACGTGCCCGGCCTCGCACAGCCACAGGATCTCCTCCTGCACCTCGGCGAGCCGTTCGAACCCGGCCTCGACCGCGAGGTCGCCGCGGGCGATCATCACGCCCACGTCCTGCCAGCGCATCGCCTCCAGGAGCATCAGCGGCAGGGCCTGGAAGCCGCCCACCGTCTCGATCTTGAGGGTGATGTCCAGTTCGCGGCGGCCGACGGCCTCCAGCTCCTCCAGCAGGTCGGTCACGTCCTGGCGCGAGCGCACGAAGGACATGTTGACGGCGTCCGCGTGCTCGGCCACGAAGGGCAGGTGCGCGCGGTCCTCGTCGGTGAGCGCCGAGATCCGCAGGTCGGTCTCGGGCAGGTTGATGCCCTTCCGCGCCCGGAGCTTCGCGCCGCCGGGCGCGGCCTGCAGCACCGCGAGCTCGATCTCCTCGGGGGACACGGCCGTGATCCGGCACCGGATCTTCCCGTCGTCGAGCCACACGGGCTGCCCCTCCCGGGCGTCGGTGAAGGCCTCGGGCAGCGAGCAGCCGATCCGGTGCGGCCCCTGCGCCCGGACCGGAGCGGGGGCCATGTCGCGGGTCAGCACGAGCACGTCGCCGGTGCGCACGCGCAGGTGCTGCTCGACCGCGGGCAGCTCGCCGAGCACGCCCTCGGTGCCGTCCTCCGCCTCGACGGCCAGGCCGGTGGCGAAGTACACGGTCTTGGAGCACTCCACCAGCACGCCCGGGCCGGTCGCCTCCAGCACCCGCAGCGTCCGCCCGGAGCCGCGCGCGTCCTTCAGCCGCAGCCTCTCCCCCGGCACGCGCGCCGCGATCCAGGCGGGATCGGCCACGGGAACGGCGGGGGCGTCGTCGTCCACCCCCGGGTCCGGGTCCCCCAGCCACAGGCGGGCCGGTGCGGTGACCCGGCCGCGGCTGTCCCGGACCGGCTTGATCTTCTCGACCTGCGGGCCCGGCTCGACCGGCCCGGTGCGCAGCTTGGGCCCGGCGAGGTCCATCGCCACGCGCACCTCGTGCCCGGTCGCGCGCTCGGCCGCCCGCACGTGCCCGATCATGGCCTCCCACTGCTCCGGGCCGTCGTGCGCGCAGTTGATCCGGGCCACGTCCATCCCGGCGCGGACCATGGACTCGACGAGACGGCGGTCCCCGGCCGCCTCCGCGGGCAGGGTCACCATGATGCGGGTGGGCCGGTCCTCCCGGCCCGGTCCCAGCAGGGCGTCGGTGTTGCGGCGCAGGACCTCGGCCCCGGGGAGCTCCGGCTCCTCGAGGGGGACCCCGGGGTCGGGGGCGGCGAAGACCTCGTCGGTGCGGGCCGCCAGCACCTGCAGGGTCTCCACCACCGCGGTCAGGTGGGTCATGACGCCCGCCTCCATCCGTCCGAGCGAGGACACGCCCAGACGGCTGAGGTCGCGCTGCAGGTCCCGGACGTCCTGGCTTCGCACGGCCACGTAGTCCACGAGGTTCAGGGCGGAGCGGCGGTGGCGGGGGGTCACCCGCTCCAGTTCCGGCACCGCGGCGCGGCGGGCCGCGGCGACCACCTCGACGAGGGCGAGGAGGCGGTCGAGCAGCTCCGCGGCGCGCTCCTGCCGGGCGGTCATCGCCGGCCTCCGGGGGCCACGTCGACCCACACGGGGCGGTGGTCGGAGGTGGGGAACGGGTGCTCGCCGGTCAGCTCGGCGCCCGGCTCGCCGGGGACGGGCCAGAACACCCCGGCCCCTGTCACCCGCAGGTTCCGCGAGGGCAGCACGTAGTCGGCCCGCAGGTTGCCGGGGGCGGGGTCGTCGGCGAAGTCCGCGGTGTCGTGGGCGGGGTCGGAGCGGTGGGCGAGGTTCGCCCCGCCCTGCCGGGCGGCGGCCTCGGGGCCGCCGGCGGAGGCGGGCAGGGGGTCCTGCACGCGCGGGTGCTCCAGGAGCTGCTGGATCGCCCCGGGCCACGAGTCGCCGTCGAGCGGGTCCGCGTTCTGGTCGCCCATCACCACGAACCGCTCCCCCGGCCGCAGCCCGCCGCGCGCGCCCTCGTCGTCGTAGACGTAGGAGGACGCCGCGGGACCGCGCACGTAGTCGGCCCAGAACCGGATCTCGTCGGCGTTGCGCCGGCCGTTGCGGTCCTCGGGCCCGTCGAAGGTCGGCGGGGTCGGGTGGGACGCCAGCACGTGCACCGTCGTGCTCCCGATGCGCACCGGGACGTCCCAGTGGGACTTGCTGGACAGCCGCAGCCGCTCCGCGTGCCCGGGGGCGTAGTGCTCCGCGGGCAGGCGGCTGCCGGGCATGTCCGCCCACCGGAAGTCCCGGAAGGTGCGGATCCCGTCGGTGTCGAGCGGGTGCTTCGAGTAGAGGACCATGCCGTACTGGCCGGGGAAGAGCCCGAAGCCCCACGCGTCCTCGGGCCCGCCCACGACCCCGTCCCGGTTCAGGTCCAGGCCCGAGGGCTCCCCCGTGTTCACCGGGGCGGTGTAGACGTACGGGTAGTGCACGGGGTCCTGTCCGCGCTGCGGGACCTCCAGGCAATTCGTGCGGAACAGCTCCGCCGAGCGGCCCGCCGCGTCGTGGTCGAACTCGTTGACGAGCAGCACGTCCGGGGCGGTCCGCTGGACCACCTCGGCCACGGCCCGTGCCTGGGCGTCGTCCGGGGTGGCGAGGTCCTGCTGCAGCTGCCCCGGGGCCGCGCGGTTGAGGGACGCGTTGTAGGTCATGAAGCGCACCGGGTCCTGTGCCGCCACGGCCTGCTCCCTCCCGTGTCCGGGGGCCCGGTCGTGGCCCTGCGCCCGGGCCGGGCCCTCTCCGGCGGCGGCCGGGAGGCCGGCGCCCACCAGGAGCGCCGCGAGCCCCACTGCCGCCGTCGATCTGCTCGGTCCCAATGATCCTCCTCGTCCGCCCGGCTGTCAGCGCCGACGGTAGCGGGTCCGGGCGAACAGCGGTTGAACGGAGAGCGGCTCAGGCGGCGCGGGCGAGCGGTGACCGGCGCAGGCGGTAGCCGTGGACCGGGACGAGCCGGCGGGCGCCGGTTCCCGCCTCCAGGATCCAGAGCAGGCCCAGGTGCGGGGCGGACTGGCCCACGGTGCCCACGTGGCAGAGGGTGCCCTGCTCCCACACCTCGATCCGGTCCCCGGGGCGGATCAGGGCCGGGTCCCCGAGCCAGGTCTCGTCGACCGGGGTCGCCTCGGCGGGAGAGCCGGCAGGAGAGTCGGCGGGAGGAGCGGCGGGGACGGGGACGATGTCGGCGGGTGCCGCGGCGATCGTGGGACCGGCGGGGATCGTGGGGCCGGCGGGGGCGGAAAGAGCGGTCATGGGGCACGTCCTCTCGGGGCCGGGCCCTGTGGGGGCCGGGGCCGTCGACTGCGGTTTCGTCGGACGTCCCCAGGATCGTCCGCCGATGTGGCCGGGACGTTTCGGTCCGGTTGACGGAGCGTGCCGTCACGCCGGGAGGCCTGTGAGATCGGCCACGGGCCGTTAGGCTCGTGCGGACGCCGCGCCCGTCCCGGCGCCGGCCCGCCACCGGAAGGATCCGCCGTGAGCAGCTCGCAGAACACCGGTCCCGAGAGGACCAGCCCGCAGATGACCAGCCCGCAGAAGATCAACTCGGAGAACATCAGGACCTACGTGCAGCGCATGGCCTCGGACGCGCCCGCCCCGGGCGGCGGCGCCGCCGGGGCGCTGCAGGCGGCGCTGGGCGCGGCCCTGCTCGCCATGTCCGCGCGGTACTCCACCGGCTCGGAGCACGCGGCGGACGCGGCCGCCCGCGCCGAGGAGCTGATCCCGGCCGCGCTGCGGCTCGCCGACGCGGACGCGGAGGCCTTCGGGGAGCTCTCCGCGGCGTACGGGCTGCCCCGGGACACCGACGAGCAGCGGACCGCCCGGTCGCGGGCGGTGCAGGAGGCCACCGCGGGGGCGGCCCGGCCGCCGCAGGAGCTGATCGGCGTGGGCGCGGAGGTCCTGGGCCTGGCCCGAGAGCTGACCGGCTGGTGCAACCCCAACGTGCTCAGCGACGTCGCGGCGGCCGTGGAGGCCGCCCGCGCCGCCGTCGCGACGGCGCTGGTGACCCTGGAGATCAACGTCCGCGCGCTCAAGGACGAGTCCGTGGTGGAGCGGCTGCGGGCGGAGGCGGCCCGCGGCGAGCGGGCCGTCGAGGACGCCGCGGAGCTCAGCCGGCGGATCCGGGAGCGGGTCCAGGACTGAGCGCGGGCCGGCGCACCGCGAAGGACCCGGCCACGGCCAGCAGCGAGATGATCCCGCCGCACAGGAAGGCGCTGCGCACGCCCGCCTCGGTGGCCTCGGGCCCCGCGGCCCCGGAGGCCGCGGCACCGGCGGCTCCCAGGGTCAGGACGGTGACGAACAGGGCCGTGCCCGCGGCCCCCGCCACCTGCTGCAGGGTGCCCACCATGGCGGAGCCGTGCGAGTACAGCCGCTCCGGCAGGGAGCCCAGGCCCGCGGTGAACAGCGGGGTGAACATCAGGGCCAGGCCCGTGCTGAGCACCACGTGGGCGAGCAGCACCATCGGCACCGGCGTGGCCGCCGAGGTGGACGCCAGGTACCACAGGGACCCGCTCAGCAGGACCGAGCCCGGCACGAGCAGCACGGTGGGGCCCGAACGGTCGTAGACCCGCCCGACGACGGGCGCGAGCAGGCCCATGACGAGACCGCCGGGCAGCAGGAGCAGGCCCGTGCCCAGGGGGTCGAGACCGTGCACGGTCTGCAGGTAGATGGGCAGCACGATCAGCGTGCCGAAGAGGGCCATCATGCTGACCGCGAGCACCGCCGTGGACGCCGTGAACACCCGGGACCGGAACGTCCGCAGGTCCAGCAGGGCCCGGTCCGTGCGCTGCAGCCGGGTCTGGCGCCGCACGAACACGGCCAGCGCCGCCAGCCCCACGGCCAGGGGGGCCCACGCCGGGACGGCGGCCTCCCTGCCCTCGCCGAGCGTGCTCAGGCCGTAGACCAGGCCGCCGAAGCCCAGCGCCGAGAGCACCACGGAGACCACGTCCAGCGGCGCCGGGCGGGGCTCGGTGACGTTCTGCATCCGCCACGCGCCCAGCAGCAGGGAGCCCACGGCGATGGGCAGCACCAGGATGAACATCCACCGCCACTCGAGCACGCTGAGGATGACGCCCGAGATGGTCGGCCCCACGGCGGGGGCGACCGAGATGACGATGGAGATGTTGCCCATGACCCGCCCGCGCCCGGCCGGCGGCACGAGGGTCAGGACCGTGGTCATCAGCAGCGGCATCATGATGGCGGTGCCGCAGGCCTGCACCACCCGCCCGGCGAGGAGGGTCCCGAACCCGGGCGCGGCCGCGCAGACGAGGGTGCCGAGGCTGAACAGGGTCATGGCGGTCAGGAACACGGGCCGGGTGTGCAGGCGCTGGAGCAGGAACCCCGTCACCGGGATGACCACGGCCATGGTGAGCATGAAGGCGGTGGTCAGCCACTGGCCGGCGACCGCCGTGACGGAGAGGTCGGCCATGAGACGGGGCAGGGCCACGCCCATGATCGTCTCGTTGAGGATCACCACGAACGTGGAGACGAGCAGCAGCCCGATCACCAGGCGGTTGCGGGCGGAGTGGTCGGTGCCCGAGGCCGGGGCACCGGTGCCCGGGACGCCGGCGGTGGGTGCGGGGGCGGGGACCGGCGCGGTCTCGGACACGGGGACGTCGGGGCTCATGGGCGGGGGATCCTTCGGGACGCAGCAGGGGTACACCGGTGCAGCCGCACCGCGCCCCGGTTCATTCCCGTCCGGGACGTGACAATGGGCTCATGCGCAGATATCTCAAGGACGCCGGCGTGCACGCCGAGATCATCCCGGACGGCTTCACCGAGGGCGGGTTCGTCCTGTCCATCGGCGGGGCCGAGCAGTCCCACGTGAACCTGGCCCGCCCGGAGGAGATCTTCTACGAGTACCTGCGCCGGGTCGCCAACGTCGTCGACGTCGTGGCTCCCCCGGGCGCGCCGGTCACCGCGGTGCACCTGGGCGCCGGGGCGCTGACCCTGGCCCGGTACGTGGCGGCGACCCGGCCCGGGTCGCCGCAGGCGGCCGTGGAGCTCGAGCGGGAGCTGCCCGCGTTCGTGCTCGAGGCGCTGCCCCTGCCCGCGGGGGCGGAGGTGCGCGTGGTCGTCGACGACGCCCGGGCGGCGCTGCCGCACGTCGTGGCCCCCGGGACCGCCGAGCTCGTGGTCCTCGACGTCTTCTCGGGCCGGGACGCGCCCGGGCACCTCACGGAGCCGTCCTTCTACGCCGAGGCCGCCGGGCTGCTGGCGCCGGGCGGCGTGCTCGTCGTCAACGTGGGCGACGACCCCGGGCTGGACTTCTTCGCCGGCCAGGCCCGGGCCGTGCGCTCGGCGTTCGCGGACGTGTGGTGCCTGGCCGAGGAGCGGCTGCTCACCGGCCGCTACCCGGGCAACCTGGTCCTCGTGGCCGGCCGCCGCCCGCTGCCCCGGGAGTGGGCGGGCGCCTTCGCGGCGGCCGGGCCGCACCCGGCGGGGGTGCTGGACGGGCTGGGCCTGGAGGAACTGCTCGTCCGCCTGTAGCCTGGCTCACACCGCCGAGCCGAGGAGCGCGCCGTGAGCAGCACCGACCACACCGTGCCGGGCACCGCCGGGAGCGGCGCCGCGGACCGCTCCGCGGGCACCGCCGTCCTGGAGTCCTTCCCCGCCGTCGAGGGCGAGACCTTCTCCCGGGTGGCCCTGACCCCGGCCGCCGTGGAGCTGCTCGGGACGCTGCGGGAGCGGCACGGCCGGCTGATGTTCCACCAGTCCGGCGGGTGCTGCGACGGGTCGGCGCCCATGTGCTATCCGGCCGGGGACTTCCTCACCGGTCCGGCGGACGTGCTCCTGGGCGTCTTCCGGCTGCCCGGCGACCCGGCCACGGCCGAGCTGGAGTTCTGGATGTCACGGGAGCAGTTCGAGTACTGGAAGCACACCCTGCTCACGGTGGACGTGGTGGTGGGGCGCGGCTCGGGCTTCTCGGTGGAGGCCCCGGAGGGCAAGCGGTTCCTCATCCGCTCCGCGCTCATGACCGACCCGGCCGCCCCCTGAGCCGGCCCTGCTCGTCGAAGGACGGGCCCCGGTCGTGGACCGGGAAGGTGGCGAAGGCCGGGACCTCGTAGGGGTGGGCCCCGGCCATCGCCCGCAGCACGCGCTCGCGCTCGGCCGCCGGGTAGAGGGTCTCGATCCGGACCTCGTCGACCTCCTCCGGCCGGCCGACCTCCCCGATCGCGGGGTCGGCCCCGGGCAGCGGCGTGAAGCGGCCGGTCCCCGGGCTGACGAAGGCCACGTGGGAGTAGTGACCGGCGCGGCCGGCCCCGGCGTCGCCGAGGGCCTGCAGGACCTGCTCCGCGTGCGTGGCGGGGACGTAGACGACCAGGCAGTGCTGCCCGGCGCCCGGGGGTTCGCTCGGGGGCTCAGGGGTCATGGGGTGCGCACACCTCCGGCTCGACGTGGTCGGCGGGTTCCAGCTGGATCGTGGAGTGCTGCACGGAGACCGGGAAGTGCTCGGCCACGCAGCGCTGGATCCGGCCCAGGGCCTCGGCCGACCCGCCCGCGTAGAAGTACTCCTCCTCGAGCACCACGTGGGCGGTGAGCACGGGCAGGTCCGAGGAGATCCGGGAGGCGTGCAGGTCGTGGACCTCCACCACGTGGGGCAGGCCGAGGATGTGCCCGCGGACGTCGGCGAGGTCCAGGCCGGGGGGCGCGCTCTCCAGCAGCACGGACAGGGACTCCGTGAGCAGCCGGATGGTGCGGGGCACGATGAGCAGCCCGATGAGCAGGGCCACGACGGCGTCCGCCTGCACCCAGCCGGTGAGCGTGATGACCACGGCCGCCACGATCACCGCCACGGAGCCCAGCGCGTCGTTGAGCACCTCGAGCATCGCCGCCCGCAGGTTGAGGTTGGAGCGGCGGCCCCCGAAGAGCACGACCATCGCCACGAGGTTGCCGACCAGCCCCAGCACGCCGAAGACGATCAGCTCGGCGGAGGCCACCGGCTGCGGCTCGACGAAGCGGCGCACCCCCTCCACCAGCACGAACAGCCCCACGGCGAGCAGCACCCCCGCCTGCAGGGCCGCGGCCACGATCTCGGCGCGCCGCCAGCCCCACGTGCGCCGGGCGGTCGGCGGGCGCAGGCTCAGCTGCGCGGCGACCAGGGCGAGCAGCAGCCCCCCGGCGTCGGTGAGCACGTGCGCGGTGTCGAGGAGCAGGGCCAGGGACCCGGTCCAGAGCGCACCGGCGAGCTGGACGACGAACAGGGCGGCGGTGATGCCGAACGCGGTGGCGATCCGCCACCGGTCGGTGCCGGGCCCGGCGTGCGAGTGCCCGGGCCCGTGGTCGTGCCCGTCCGCCGCGCGCCCGCGGACTCCGGTGTGGTCGTGCGCCATGCCTCCATCGTAGAACGGCGGGGGCGTGCCTTCGCCGCAGCGCGGCGGGGCCGGCGCACCGGCGGGCTCAGCCCGTGCCGAAGGCGCTGAACTCGCCGGTGGCCGGGCCGTAGTGCGAGTCCACCTTCATGACGGCGCCGGGCGCCTCGCGGCCGTGCAGGGCCTGGAGCAGGTCCCGCACGGCCCGCCGGGGACCCTCGGCGATGATGCCCACGGTGCCGTCGCTGTTGTTGACGGCCGAGCCGACCAGGCCCAGCTCCTCGGCCCGGTGCGCGGTCCACCAGCGGAAGCCGACGCCCTGCACGGCGCCGTGCACCACCGCGGTGAGCCGCAGCGGCTCGTCGAGGTCCAGCTCGTCCGGGTCCCGGCCCTCGGAGGCGCCCTGGTGGACCGGCGGCAGGCTCACAGGTCCACCACCGTGGACTCGCCGGGGTCGATCTGCTCGCCGGTGGCCCGGGCCTTCGCCCACCGCAGGGCGGTGGCAACCGTTCCCGGGCCGCGCCAGTGCTCCGCGGTCTCGGTGCGCACGCGCAGCACGACCAGGCCGGGGGTCGAGGGCCCGTCCGGGTAGTAGGCCCTCAGCGCGTCCGACCACAGCCCCTCGACCACCGCAGGGTCCTCGACCACCTCGGCGGCGCCGGAGATCGACACCCACTCGTGGTCGCCCACGAAGGCGACGTTGACGGCGTCGTTGGCCCGCACGTCCCGCACGGCGGAGGTGTCCCGGCTCGTGAAGAAGTCCAGGTCCTCCCCGGGGGCGACGTCGACCACGGTCATGGGCCGGCTGACGAGCTTGCCGGTGGGCTCCCGGGTGCCGAGCATGCCCACGCGGGTGCGGTTCACGAACTCGACGATGTGCTGGATGTCATCCTGGTGCGTGCTCATGAGCCCAGCGTAGGGAACGACCGTGCTCCGGGGCACGGCGGGGCGCGGGAATTCTTCGTGAGCGGAACCGTGTGTCGGCCGCTGGGCCGCCCGGGCGGCCCGGCTCGACGCCGCGGTGAGCGCCCGGGGGGCGTCTCGGAGGGCCCGCGCGACGAGGGGCGGCGCCGGGACCCGTGCGGGCCCCTGCGCCGCCCCGGGTCCCGACGGGATCAGCCGCTCAGCCCACGACCTCGAGGGCGTCGGAGATCAGCGTGTCCCCGTCGGAGAAGTCGATCTTCTTGCCCACGGTGGAGGGGTCGTCCAGCACGGCCCCGACCACCAGCGCCACGTTGGCGCGGGAGGTCTTGCGCTCGCCGTCGCGCTCGCCCGTGGAGACGTCGATCTTGCCGCTGGCCTCGTCCTCGGTGAGGCCGCCCGGGCCCACGATGGTCCAGTTCAGCGCGGAGGCGCGCAGGTGGTCGTCGGCGTCGGCCTTGGCCTGGGCGTAGGCGTAGAAGGGGTCGTCCTCGGGGATGCCGTGATCCTGGCCGGCCCCGAAGTAGGAGACCATCACGAAGCGCTTGGCGCCCGCCACCTCGGCGGCGTCCATGGCGCGGATGGCCGCGTCGCGGTCCACGGCGTAGGTGCGCTCGGGGCTGCCGCCGCCGGCACCGGCGCTCCACACCACGGCGTCGTGGCCCTCGAGCAGGTCGGCGATCTGCGCGACCGAGAGCTGCTCCACGTCGGCGACCACGGGGCTCGCCCCCGTGTTCTCGACGTCGTCCGTGTGGTCCGGGTTGCGGAAGATGCTCGTGACGTCGTTGCCGCCGGTCTTGAGCAGCTGGGAGAGGATGAGTGCGACCTTGCCGTGGCCGCCGATGATGGCTACGTGGGACATGGGGGTGCTCCTAACAGTGGGGAGGGAGTACGTCTTCCTCCCCGACGCTAGCCGTGTCCGGGCCACAGGGACACGGCTCACGCGCAGGGCGAAACCGGGAATGCGCGCAGGCCCCACCGCCGCGGGGTCCGGCTCGGGTAGCCTCGGTGCGGCCCCTGTTCCCGACCGAAGGCTCCCCGTGCTGATCTTCCAGGTCCTGCTGTCCACGATCGCCCTGGTCCTGCTGGTCGCCGCGCTGATCGACGGCGCGGCGACCCTCGCGCTCATCGCGGCGATGATGCTGATGATCGCGCTGTCCGGGGTGTTCATCGCCTACCGCAGGGAGAAGCAGCTGGGTCGCCGCTGAGCCGTCCCGGGGGCGCTCCGGGCGCTGGGCCGCGTGCCGGCGGTCCGGCCGCGGCTACTCGGCGGCGTCCTCGATGCCCGTCACCGCGGTGAGCAGGAGGACCGCGTCCTCCAGGGCCTCCACCGAGTGCCGCTCCACGGGCAGCACGTGCAGCTGCCCGGCCTCGAGCACCAGGTCCTCGCCGGAGGTGACGCGGATGCGTCCGTGCAGGACCTGGAGGCTGCCGGCGTACGGGGCGTTGTGCTCGGCCAGCACCGTGCCCTCCTTCAGGGCCACCAGCGTCTGGCGGAGCACCCTCTGGTGCAGCAGGCGCTCCGAGCTGCGGCCGTGGCCGTTGTGGCGGGCCTCGTTGAGGTGCTGCAGGGCGATCTCGTTCAGGTGCCGCATGGTTCTCCTCCTAGGTGGGTGATCCGGTCGCCGTCGCCGCGGAACGAGGCATTGCGCCAGGCGGTGCTCACCGGGTTCTTCGACGCGCGGCGCAGCCCACCCGGCCCCCGGCAGTGATTGTGGCCGGTCCCGGCGCGCGCGGGCGTGGCAGGCAGCCGGTCGAGGTCGAACTGCGGATCGGTCCGCGAGCGCGGCACCGTGCGGATGCCGGCGACGCGCTGCCCGCCGAACTCCCGCAGCAGCTCCCCGCGCTCCCCCGCGGAGCGGGTGGAGTGCCCCACGGTGTGGAGGGTGTGCGCTGCCATGCCCCCACCCTACTGACCGCCCCCCGGGAGCCCTCCGGGGCCGACACGGCCGGTTCCGCGGCCGCCGCGGGGTCTCACGGCTCGCCGGGCCCGGCCTCGGTCCAGCGGGCCGAGCCGCCCGGGGTCCGCCGGTCCACGGCCGCCGGGCTGTTCCACGCGGCCGGGTCCACCACCGGGAAGCGGCGCCCCGTCACGGCGTCCGGGACGATCCGCACGAACCGGTCCTTCATCCCGGCCTGCCACGGGAACAGCGGGAGCTCCAGCGCGGCCATGAGCGCGTGGCCCCGCCGCACCTCCTCGGCGGGGCCCTTGAGGACCACGCTCCACGCCGTGGAGGTCGCCGGGTCGTGCCCGTCGACCTCGAAGGCCACCGGAGCGGCGGCCATCGCGGCGGCCGTCTTCGTGCCCGCCGCGGAGCGCAGGACCACCGACTCCCCGTCCACGGCGTAGTTGACGGGGAAGATCTCGGGTGCCCCGTCCACCACCACGGCCAGCCGGCCGAGCCCGGCCGTGCTGAGCAGCTGCCAGCAGGCCCCGGCAGGGAGCTCCTCCACGTCCTTGCGGTACCACTCCATCACCGGCTCCTGCCTCTCGCGTCCCGCCACGGCGCCCGTCCAGCGGCGCCCGTCCAGCGGCGCCTCCCCCGCGGTGCCTTCCGCGGGGCGTGCCTGTGCCCAACCTATGCCGGGCCGGGCGCGGAGGGAACGGCATGACGCACCGGCCCGGCGGAACGGGCCGGCGGAACGGTCATGCTCAACGGGCGGGGAGTGCGAGAATGGCCGGCATGAGCGTGGTGATCGCGGGATGCGGAGACCTGGGCACGGAGATCGGGCTGCGGCTGGCCGACCAGGGGCACGAGGTGCTGGGGCTGCGCCGCCGGGCGGAGCTGGTGCCGCCGCCCCTGGCGGGGGTGCCCGTGGACCTGAGCGCGGAGGTGCCCGGGCTGCCGGGCGACGTGGAGCTGCTGGTCGTGGCCACGGCCGCGGACGGGCGCACCCCGGAGGCCTACCGCGCCGCCTACCTCGACGGGCAGCGCCACCTGTTCGACGGGCTGCGCGCCGCCGGGGCGCTGCCCCGCCGCGCGCTGCTGATCTCCTCGACCGCCGTGTGCGGAGACGCCGACGGCGCCGAGGTCACCGAGGACGATCCCCCGGCCCCCGCGACCCCCACCGCGCAGATCCTGCTGGAGGCCGAGGAGCTGTTCCACGAGCAGTTCCCGCACGGCACCGTCCTGCGGCTGTCGGGGATCTACGGGCCGGGCCGGACCCGGCTGATCGACAAGGTGCGCTCCGGGGACACGGCGGCCGGGGCCGCCTGGACCAACCGGATCCACCGCGACGACGCCGCCGCGGCCGCCGTGCACCTGCTGACCATGGAGGCCCAGCCGCTGACGCTCTACCTGGGCACGGACGACGAGCCCGTGCCGGAGCGGGAGGTCCTGGAGTTCCTGGCCCAGGAGCTCGGCGCCCCGCTGCCCGAGGACGTGCCGGAGGCCGACGCGCCGCGGCGGGGCTCGAAGCGGCTGTCCAACGCCCGGCTGCGGGCGTCCGGGGTGCAGCTGCGCTATCCCACCTACCGGGAGGGCTACCGGGCGGTGCTCGCCGGGGAGGGTTCGCGCCATCCCTGACCGGCGCCCACCCGCAGCACCACGTCCCGCACCTCGTAGGCGGCGATGAGCTCCACCCAGGAGACCCGGGGCGGGTGCGCGAACTCCAGGGGCAGCCGCAGCAGCCGCTGCAGGAAGACGTCGGTCTCCTGGATCGCGATGAACCCGCCCGGGCAGCGGTGGGCGCCGTCGCCGAAGGACATCACCTCGGGGCGCACGCCCTTGGGCCGGGAGCGCTCCGGGCACAGCTGCCGGGCGTCCTCCCCCAGCTCCTGCGGGTCCGCGTTGGCCTGCCGGACGTAGAGGTCCAGCAGCGCCCCCGCCGGCACCTCGTGGCGCTCCTCGCCGTCCTCCAGGACCAGGTCCTGGGTGGTGCGGCGGTAGAGGTGGCCCACCACCGGCTCGAGGCGCAGGATCTCGTGCAGGATCCCGTGCCGGGCCGGCTCCTCGGCGGCGAGGTACTCCGCGCGGAGCCCGTCGTCCTCCAGCAGGTGCCAGGCCGCCACCGCGATGAACTCCCGGGTGGTGGCCATGCCCGCGGCGGCGTAGGTGAGGCACTCGACGAGGATCTCCCGGTCCGTGTAGCCCTGCTGGAGCAGGTGCGAGATCACGTCCTCCCGCGGTTGCCTCCGCCGCGCCCGGACGGCCGGGCGGACGTCCCGGAGCCGGAAGGCGCTCATCGCCCACACCGGCCGCACGGCGCCGACGACGGCGCCCAGCCGCCCCGGGAGCCGGCGCTGCGGGGCCCCGGAGGAGCCGGTGACGGGGCCGCTGAAGAAGCGCTCCAGGCGCCGGGACATCCCGTCGATGTCCGAGTTCGTGAGTCCCACGACCTGGGCGGCGACCTCCACCGAGTAGCGCAGCGTGACGGCGGAGAGCTCCGCCCCGCCGTCCTGTCGGATCCGCTCCACCAGTTCGTCGGCCCGCTCCTCCATCAGATCCCGGTAGCGGCGGCGCACGGTGGCCGGGGTGAAGAACTTGGCGGTGGCGCTGCGCTGGCGCCGGTGCTCCGGGCCGTCCGCGTAGAGCACGGGCGGGTGGTCGCCGGTCAGGCCCTGCCGGGCGGTCTCGGCGCTGAACCCGGCCTGCACCGTGGCGTCGGCCTCCCGCAGCACCTGGCGCACCAGCGGCAGGGCGCGGACGTGCCAGACGCCGTCGCGCACCTCCACCCGGGGTGTGGTCCGCTCCCCGGGCGGCGCGGTCCGGCGCCGGTCACTGTGCGAATCGCCGTGCGAATCACCGGACGGATCACCGTGCGGGACGGGGCAGCGGGCGTCGTGGTCGCTCATGGAGCCATGCTACCGGCGGGTGTGACGCCGCACACGGAACGGCCGTGGTGGGTTCCGTGGAACACACCGCGCGCGTGGACGAGCACTACGCGCTGTGGGTCGAGGACGTCGGCCCAGCGGACGCGGTCCCCGGGCTGCTGGTCATGGGGGCCAACTCCTCGGCGACGGGCTGACCGCAAGGTCTCGTGGACCGGCCGACCAGTCCGGTCTGGACCGGGCCGAGGAGACCGTCGCGGCCGAGGACCGGTCGAGGTCCAGCGCCCGGCTCGCCTGCTCGCCGACCGGTTCGGCCGGCACCGGGTCCGGGCCCCTCCCGCCGCGGACACCGCCTCAGATGCGGTCGGCCCGGTCGTTCTCCACCTGGGCCAGACCCGGCAGGATCAGGGAGGAGGCCGGTCCGGCGAGCACCACCAGCAGCACCCGCAGCTCCGCCTCGGCGCGGTAGGCCCCCACGATGCGGTGGTTCGAGTCCAGGACCACGAGGTTGTCGTCGGCCCGGTAGACGGGCAGGGTCAGCACCACGGGCTCGTCGTCGTCCGCGAGCTCCTCACGGATCCCGTCGAGCTTGGCCTGCCGGTCCTCCGGCCAGCCGGTCCCGGCCGCCTGCTCGATGGTCAGCGGCCGGTGCTGGGGGTGCGACCACTCGCCGGGATTGCCCTCGGGGTCCACGTGCCACACGGTGTAGAGCGCGCCGATGTCCTCCCGGGACGAGAGCACCAGGTCCTCGACCCGGGCGTTCTCGTCGTCGAGCGCGTCCCAGTCGAGCCAGGTGCGGATGCTTTCCCCGAAGAGGGTCTTGAAGTCCGAAACGTCCATGCCGCCATCTCAGCAGACTTACGGTCCTGTCGCCATGTGCCGTGGCGTTCCGGGGACGGTCCCGTGGGGCGTGCGCGGGAGGGGACGTCAGGAGCCGGCGGCGCTGCGGCCGTTGCGCGGCACGTGCTCGCTCCGGACGTTGAACGCCGAGGCCGAGCGGTCGCCGGGCTCGAGCGGGAAGACCGTGTGGCCCTCGGTCCAGTGGTGCCGGGCGTAGTCGTGCAGCCGCTCCGCGAACGACCCCTCCCGCCACTCCAGGTAGGGCATGTCCTGGCTCGCGTCGAGGAGGTAGTAGCTGGTGAAGGCCCGCACGACCTCCGGCCTGGCGGGGACCTGCTCCGCGGCCGCGCCGGCCTCCGCTGCGGCGCCCTCCGCCGGGGCGGACTCCCCGAGGACCAGGAACATCGGCGCTCCCGGCGGACCGTCGTGGACCCGCACCGCCAGGCGCTCGGCGACCACGGGGTCGGTCTCCCCGAGTGCCCGGAGCTGGTGGACCAGGGTGTCGAAGCTGCGGCGCAGGTCCATCGGGGAGAGCCCGTAGTGGTGGCGGATCTCCCGCAGCCGGGCCGCGAGCGCCGGCGACCGCGGGTCCAGGACCAGCAGCCGCACCCGGACCCCGGCGCGGAGCGAGCGGTGGATGGCGTCGAGATCACCGGCCAGGGTCAGCGGGAAGGTGTCCATCCACCACAGCTCCTGGCCGGGGCGCACGCTCCGGAGCACGTCGACGACGTCGAGCTCCTCGCGGACCCCCACGAGGCCCAGCTGGTCGCCGCGGGGCACGGCCGGCTCGGCAGCCGGACGGGCCGGTGCCTCGGCGGGCACGGGGGCGGACCGGCGCGCCGGGGCGGCGGCGAGCAGCAGGCCCACCCCGCCCACGGTGAGCAGCACGATGCCGGCGTCCCGCAGGACCCCGGACCACGGCGCCCCGCCCAGCGAGGCGCCGACGACGAGCGCCGCGCCGAGCACGACCAGTGCCACCGGCACCGCGGCGGGCCGTTCCCGGGCCGCCGGTTCGGCGGCTCGCCGGGGCTCGGCCGTGGCCCGGTTCTGGGCGGCGCCTCGGATCTCCAGCACGGGGTTCCCCTTCCTCGGGCGGATCTGCTGACAGGTTCGCACGCGCCCTGACCAGCGCGTTAGCCCCGCCGCGTCCCGGGACGTTTGTGACAGGGGGCGGGTCGGGCGGCGCGTCCCTTGTCCGCCGCCCGGCCCGTGCCTAGCGTGGGACCGAGCCCGTCACCGGCACCGAGTCCGTCAGGAGAGCCCATGGAGACCCCGGTCATCGAGGCCCGCGGGCTCGTCAAGACCTTCGGCAGCACCACGGCCCTGGACGGCTTCGACCTGACCGTGGACGCGGGACAGGTCGCCGGCTTCCTGGGGCCCAACGGCTCCGGCAAGTCCACCGCGATCCGGGTGCTGCTGGGGATGCTCCGGGCGGACGCCGGGACGGCGCGGGTGCTGGGCCAGGACGCCTGGGCCGACGCCGTGCGGATCCACCGCCGCACCGCCTACGTCCCCGGGGACACCAGCCTGTGGCCGGGCCTCACCGGCGGCGAGATCATCGACCTGCTCACCGGCATCCGCGGCGGCCGCCAACGCCGGCGCCGCCGGGACGAGCTGGTCGAGCGCTTCGAGCTCGACCCCACGAAGAAGGCCCGCAGCTACTCCAAGGGCAACCGGCAGAAGGTGGCGCTGGTGGCGGCCCTGAGCGCCGAGGCGGAGCTCTACGTCCTGGACGAGCCGACCTCCGGTCTGGACCCGCTGATGGAGGCCGTGTTCACGGACGAGGTCCGCCGGCTGAGCGAGCAGGGCAGCACGGTGCTGCTCTCCAGCCACATCCTGGCCGAGGTCGAGAAGCTCTGCGACACCGTGACCATCATCCGGGCGGGCCGGGACGTGCAGAGCGGGACGCTGGCCCAGCTGCGCCACCTGACCCGCTCCTCCGTCACCGCGACCACGGCCGCGGACCCCGCCGGGCTGGCGGCGGTGGCCGGGGTCCACCACCTCGTGCACGAGGACGGCCGGCTGTCCTTCGACGTCGACGACGCACGGGCCGGCGAGGCCCTCCGGGTGCTGGCCGACCTGGGCGTGCAGAACCTCACCGTGGCCCCGCCCTCCCTGGAGGAGCTGTTCCTGCGGCACTACGGCGACCGGCTCGACGAGCACGGGGCCGGGGCGCCGCGATGAGGACCGCCGAGCCGTGGGCGGCCACCGGCCGGCTGTTCCGGCTGAACCTGCGGCTGGACCGGGTGCGGGTCCTCATCTGGGTGCTGGCCCTGGCCGGGACCGTCTGGGGGACCGTGCGCACCCTGGAGACGACCTTCCCGGACGACCAGGCCCGCCAGGCCAGGGCGGCGTTGCTGGAGAACCCCGCGGCGGTCATGATGACCGGCCCGGCCTTCGGCGCCGACGACTACACGCTGGGCGCCATGACGGTCAACGAGCTGAGCCTGTCGGTGCTCGTGGCGGCCGCCGTGATGAGCATCCTGCTCGCGAGCCGGCACGTGCGCGCGGAGGAGGAGTCCGGGCGCCTGGAGACCGTCCGCGCCCTGCCCGTGGGCCGTTTCGCACCGCCGGCGGCCGCCCTCGGGGCGGTCGCCGTGGCGGACGCGGCGGTCGGCGCCGCGGTCGTGCTGGCGCTGACCGCCGCGGGGCTCGGCGGCCCCGACGCCGTGGCCTGGGGGCTGGCGACGGCGCTGACCGGGCTGGTCTTCGGCGCGGTGGCCGCCGTGACCGCCCAGCTGACGGAGCACGCCCGGGCGGCGTCCGGCGCGGCCCTGGCCGTGCTGGGGGCGGCCTTCCTGGTGCGCGGGACCGGGGACGTGCTCGAGCCGACCGGGTCCTGGCTGTCCTGGTTCTCCCCGCTCGCGTGGGCGCAGCAGACCCGGATGTACGTGGACCTGCGCTGGTGGCCGCTGGCGCTCTCCGCGGCGCTGGCTCTTGCCCTCCTCGCGGCGGCCGTCGTGCTCGCCCAGCACCGGGACCTGGGCGCCGGCCTGCGGGCGGCCCGGCCCGGTCCCGCGGCGGCCCGCGGCTCCCTCCTCTCAGTGACGGGACTGGCCCACCGCCTGCTCCGCGGCGCGTTCCTCGGCTGGACGGCCGGGCTGGTGCTGTTCGGCCTGGCCTTCGGCACCCTGGCCGACTCCCTGGAGGACAGCATCGCGGACATCCCGGCGATCACCGACATGCTCGTGGTGGACCTCGACGCCCTCACCGAGTCCTTCGCCGCGGCGATGCTGTCCTATCTGGCGCTGGGCGTGGTCGCGTTCGCAGTCTCGGCCGTGCTCCGGCTGCGCGGCGAGGAGGAGGCCGGGCGCACCGGGCTGGTCCTCGCCGCCGGGGTGCCGCGGCTGGGCTGGTGGCTGGGCTGGCTGGCCGTCGTCGGGGTGCAGGCCCTCCTGGCGCTGCTGCTCTCGGGGGCCGCCCTGGGCGCGGGGGTCACCGCGACCACCGGCGAGACCTCCTGGACCGGCGAGCTCGCCGTCGGTGCGCTCGCCTACGCCCCGGCGGTCCTGGCCGTGGGCGGTCTCACGGCCGCCCTGGTGAGCATCGTGCCCCGGGCGGCGGGGTTGAGCTGGGCCGTGGTCGCGTACGTGGTGTTCGTGGCCTGGTTCGGCATGCTCCTGGACCTGCCCGAGTGGGCGATGAACCTCTCCCCGGTGCAGCTGACGCCGCTGCTGCCCTCCGAGGGCTGGGCGGCCGCTCCCCTGCTGGGGCTGTCCACCGCCGGGCTCGCGCTCGTGGCGGCCGCCGCCGCGGGCTTCCGGCGCCGGGACCTGATCGGCTGACCCGGGCGCGCCCGCCCGCGGTCCTCGGGCGGGCGGGACGCGGGGAGACGGCCGGGTGCGCGGCCCCTCGGCCGGTCGCGCGGGCGCCTCCGCGGGGCCGGCCCCGGATCGCGCACGCCACCGAGTTCCGTAGACTGAGCACCAGGTGAGCCGGGAAGTCTGGTCGGCATGAGCACATTCAGCGACCCCGGACGAAGGAGCCACCATGTCCAGCCACGACCCCACGGTCCGACCCGAGGACCACCCCGACCACCGCGCGCAGAACCACGGCAACGACACGCTGCGCCGGGGCAGCTACCGGGAGGCGCTGCGCGTCGGGGAGATCCTGCGCAAGGAGACCGTCGGCGGACTGCTGCTCGTGGCGGCAGCCCTCGTCGCGATCGTCTGGGCGAACTCCCCCTTCGCGGACAGCTACTTCGCCCTGCGCGACCTCGAGGTCGGCTACGAGCCCTGGCACCTGAGGCTCAGCCTCGGCACGTGGGCGGCCGACGGCCTGCTGGCGATCTTCTTCTTCCTGGTGGGCCTGGAGCTCAAGCGCGAGTTCGTGGCCGGTGACCTGCGCGAGTTCCGCAAGTCCGTGGTGCCGATCACGGCAGCGGTCGGCGGTGTCGTGGTGCCGGCCGCGATCTACGCCGCGATCAACCTCTCCGATCCCGAGACCTCCGGCGGCTGGGCCATTCCCACCGCCACCGACATCGCCTTCGCCGTGGCGGTGCTGGCCATCATCGGCTCGCACCTGCCCACCTCGCTGCGGCTGTTCCTGCTGACCCTCGCGGTGGTCGACGACCTGCTGGCCATCACGATCATCGCCGTCTTCTACTCGGAGGACGTCTCGGTCCAGCCGCTGCTGCTGGCCCTGATCCCGTTCGCGCTGTACCTGTTCCTGGCGCAGAGGTACCGGCGGTTCTTCGGCCTCAGGGCCCCGGCCGCCTGGCTGATCCTGCTGCCCCTCGGCGTCGTCGTCTGGGCGCTCGTGCACGAGGCCGGCATCCACGCCACCGTGGCCGGCGTCCTGCTGGGCTTCGCCGTTCCGGTGATCCGCAGCCAGGCCAGCGGCGGCCCCTCGGCCGGGCCGGGCCTGGCCGAGGTCTTCGAGCACCGCTTCCGCCCGCTCTCCGCCGGCTTCGCGGTGCCGGTGTTCGCCTTCTTCTCCGCCGGCGTGGCCGTGGGCGGCTGGGACGGCCTGACCTCCGCGCTCTCCGCGCCGGTGACGCTGGGCATCGTGGCCGGACTGGTGCTGGGCAAGCCGATCGGCATCGTGGGCGCCACGTGGCTGGTCACCAAGCTCACGCGCGCCCGGCTCGACCCCGCCTTCCAGTGGATCGACCTCGTGGGCGTCGCCCTGCTGGCCGGCATCGGCTTCACCGTCTCGCTGCTCATCGCGGAGCTGAGCTTCGACCCGGGCAGCCTGCCGGGCGACCAGGCCAAGGTGGCGATCCTCACCGCGTCCCTGCTGGCGGCCACGGTGGCCTCGGTGCTGCTGCGGGCCCGCAACAGGCGATACCGCGAGATCGAGCGGCTGGAGTCGGTCGACGCCGACCACGACGGCATCCCCGACGTCTACGAGGAGGACGAGGCGCGGCAGGACGCCGCACAGGAGGGCGAGGTCCGGCCGGACGGCCGCCGCTGAGCCGCCGGGCCGCCGCGCCCGGTCCCCGCACGAGAGAGACCCCCGCCCGGGATCCCGGACGGGGGTCTCTCGCGTGCTCGGTGCCGTCAGCCCGCGAAGAGCTTCAGGGCCTCCCGGTTGAACGCCTCGAGGTCACCGGGGTTGCGGGAGGTCACGAGCCGGCCGTCGACGACGACCTCCTCGTCGACCCACTCCGCGCCGGCGTTCTTGAGGTCCGTGGCCAGGGAGTTGTAGGACGTGAGCCGCCGCCCCTGGGCGAGCCCCGCCTCGATGAGGATCCAGGGGGCGTGGCAGATGGCCGCGATCGGCTTGCCCGCGGCGTCGAACTCCTTGACCAGGCGCAGGGCGTCCTGGTCGACGCGCACGTTGTCGGCGTTGAGGGTGCCGCCGGGCAGGACCAGGGCGTCGAACTCCTCGGCCCTGGCGTCGGCCAGCGTGGCGTCGACGTCGTAGCTGCCGGCGTGGTCCCAGTCGCCCTGCATGGCGGTGATGCTGCCCTGCTCCGGGGACAGCAGCACGGGCGTGCCGCCGGCCTCCTGCACGGCCTTCCAGGGCTCGGTGAGCTCGGGCTCCTCGACGCCGTTCGTGGCGATGAACGCGATCTTCTTGCCGGTGATGTCGGTGGTCATGCGCATACCTCCTGCTGGGTGGACGGACATGGACGGACGGACGCGGGCGGGTGGGCACGGACGCGCGGTCACTGGGAACCGCGGCACCGGCTGCCGTGCCGGTCCCGCCGCGGCCTGTCGCGCGACCACTTCTCGCCGGTGCGTCCCACGGGTTGCGTCCCACGGATTGCGTCCCGCCCGGTCGTACCCGTCCACTCTCGCCGCAACGGCCCGGATCGGGAAGCCTGCCGGCGGCCCGTTCTCGCACGGCGATCATCCGGGCTCCTGGAATACCCCCGGGGGTACTTGCATACCCCGTGGGGTATCTGCCAGACTGGCGACGACCTCCTGAGCGGCACCCGGAGCCCCGGGGCCCGCCGCACGACCCGCGCCGGACGACAGGCGCCGGGCGAAGGCAAAGGACTACGACCCATGACTCTCACCCTCGTGCTGACCCTGCTGCTGGCGGTGCTGATCGGAATCTCGCTCGGACTGCTCGGCGGCGGCGGGTCCATCCTCACCGTGCCGATCCTCACCTACGTCACCGGCCTGGACCCCAAGGAGGCCATCGCGGCCTCGCTCTTCGTGGTCGGGGTGACCTCGGCCGTCGGCGCCGTCCACCACGCCCGCAACGGCCGCGTGAGGTGGCGCACCGGCCTGGTCTTCGGCGCCGCCGGCATGGCCGGAGCGTTCGCCGGCGGCCTGCTCGGCGGACGCATCCCCGGCGCCGTGCTGATGATCGCCTTCGCCCTGATGATGGTCGCGACCTCCCTGGCCATGCTCCGCGGTCGGAGGAACGGGCCCGCCGGCGCCCACGACGGCGAGCTGCCCCTTCTGAAGGTCGTCGCCGAGGGCCTGGTCGTGGGCCTGGTCACCGGCCTGGTGGGGGCCGGCGGCGGCTTCCTCGTCGTCCCGGCCCTGGCCCTGCTCGGCGGTCTGTCCATGCCCGTGGCCGTCGGCACCTCCCTGGTCGTCATCGCCATGAAGTCCTTCGCCGGCCTCGGCGGCTACCTCACCACGGTCTCCCTGGACTGGGGCCTGGTCGGGGCCGTGACCGTCGCCGCCGTCCTGGGCTCGTTCGCGGGCGCCCGGCTCGCCGGGCGCATCCCCGAGGCCGCCCTGCGGCAGGGTTTCGGCGTCTTCGTCCTGGCCATGGGCGTCCTCGTCCTGGTCCAGGAACTGCCCGGCGCCGCCGGGGCCGTCGTCGGGGTCACCGCCGCGGCGGCCGGCGTGGCGGCCGCGGTGTGCTGGTTCGCGGTGCCCCGGTGCCCGCTGCGCACCCCCCTCACCGCCTGACCCACGCCGCACCGCGCCCGGGCCGCGCCGCCCGGCCGCCCCCTGGCACCCCGGAGCACCGGCAACCCACCGAGCCCCCGACCACCGACATCCCACCGACAAGCCCGAGCACCGACAAGGAGAATCCCATGGCCACCATCGACCTCACCGAAGCCGACTTCGCCTCCACCATCGAGCAGCACGACATCGTCCTCGTGGACTTCTGGGCGTCCTGGTGCGGCCCGTGCCGCATGTTCGCCCCCACCTACGAGACCGCCTCGGCGAAGCACCCGGACGTGGTGTTCGCCAAGGTCGACACCGAGGCCGAGCAGCGCCTGTCCGCCGCCGCCGGCATCAGCTCCATCCCGACCCTGATGGCCTTCCGGGAGGGCGTGCTCGTCTTCTCCCAGCCCGGCGCGCTGCCGGCCGCCGGACTCGAGCAGGTCGTCACCGCGGTGCGGGACTTGGACATGACACAGGTCCACGCCCAGCTCGCCGCCCGGCGGTCCGCCGCCGGGACCACCGGCGGGCAGTCCGCGCGGGCCTGAGCCCGGCCGCACCGCCACCGGCCGGACCGGCATCCGGGGGCCACCCGGCCGCCGTCCGGGACGGCACCCGCACCGAGGCCGCGGCCGGCGCCGACACCGCGCAGGTGTCGGGCCCCGCGCCGCACGACACCAGGAGGAACGCACCATGGACATCACCGTCATCGACACCCCCCAGCTCGGCGACCGCAGCTACCTCGTGCACGACGGCACGGTCGCTCTCGTCGTCGACGCCCAGCGCGACATCGACCGGGTCGAGGCCGCGGCCGAGAAGGCCGGGGTACGGGTCACCCACGTGGCCGAGACGCACATCCACAACGACTACGTCACCGGCGGCTACGTCTACGCCCAGAAGCACGGGGCCGCGTACCTCGTGAACGCCGCCGACGACGTCTCCTTCGAGCGCACCCCGATCACCGACGGCGAGACCGTCCGGGTCGGGGGAATGACCGTCAAGGCCGTGGCCACCCCCGGGCACACCCACCACCACCTCTCCTTCGTGGTGGAGCACGGGGAGGAACAGGCCGTGTTCTCCGGCGGCAGCGTCCTCTACGGCTCCGTGGGCCGCACGGACCTGCTCGGCCGGGAGCACACGGTGGGCCTGGCCCACGACCAGTACGCCTCGGCACGGCGCCTGGCGCAGGAGGCCGGGGCGGAGGCCGCCCTGTACCCGACCCACGGATTCGGCTCCTTCTGCTCCTCCGGACCGGCCACCGGGGCCTCCGGGTCCACGATGGGCGAGCAGCTCGAGACGAACCACGTGTTCACCGATCCCGACGAGGAGCACTTCGTCACGGAGCTGATCGCCAATCTCACCGCGTACCCGAACTACTACGTGCACATGGGTCCGGCCAACGCCGCCGGACCCTCCGCCCCCGACCTGTCCGTGCCGGAGTCCCTGGCCCCGAAGGAGCTCCGGGCGCGCCTGGCGGCCGGCGAGTGGGTCGTGGACCTGCGCCACCGCGTGGCGTACTCCGCCGGCCATCTCAGGGGCACGGTCAGCTTCGAGTACGGCGACGGCTCCAGCTTCACCACCTTCCTGGGCTGGGTCTTCCCCTACGACCGGCAGCTGACCCTGGTGGGCTCCCGCGAGGACGTCGAGAACGCGATCCGCGACCTGTCCCGGATCGGCATCGACTCCCCCGACGCGGCGCTGGGCGAGGACCCGCGGCGGCTCGCCCCCGGGGCGGCCGTGTCCTCCTACCCGCGGGTGGGCTGGCAGGACGTGCTCGCCGACCGTCCGGCCGACGAGCCGATCCTGGACGTCCGCCGCGCGGACGAGTACCAGGACTCGCACATCCCGGGCGCAATCAACATCCCGCTGCACGAGCTGCTGCCCCGCCTGGGCGAGCTGCCCGCGGGGAGGCTGTGGGTGCACTGCGGCTCCGGCTACCGCTCCGGGGTGGCCGCCTCCCTGCTGGAGCGCGCCGGCAGGGACGCCGTGCACATCGACGCGATGTTCGACGAGGCCGAGCGGTCGGGCGTCCCGCTCGAGCGGTGACCGGGCCGGGGACCGGCGGCGGGCGCCAGGTCCCCGCGCCCTGCCCTCGGCCACCGGATCGAGCACCCGACGCCCACCGCCCCGTGAAAGGCCTCCCGTGAGCTCCACCCGCACCTCGCCCCCGTTCCGCTCCCCCCGCCCGTCCCGCGCCGGTCGGCGGGCCGTGCCGGCGATCGGCGCCGCCGTCGTCCTCCTGCACCTCATCGGCTGGGGCGCCCTGCTGGGCCTGGCAGCGGGCGCCGGGCCCGGCGGGGACGGGCTGCTCGTGGGGCTCGGCCTCAGCGCCTACGCCCTCGGGGTCCGGCACGCGTTCGACGCCGACCACATCGCCGCGATCGACAACGCCACCCGGGCCCTCATGGCCCGTGGCCGGGAGTCCGCGGCCACCGGCTTCTGGTTCGCGCTGGGCCACTCCTCCGTGGTCCTGCTGTCCGTGCTGCTGCTGGCGCTGGGCGTCGAGGTGTTCGCCGGCGGTCTCGCGGACGAGGGCTCCGGGCTGCGCCGGGCCGCGGGCCTCTGGGGCGGCACCGTGTCCGGGCTGTTCCTGCTCACCGCGGGGCTCCTCAACCTGGCCGTGCTGCTGCGCCTGCGCCGCGCCCACAGCTCGGCCCGGGCCGGCGCCCTGGGCCCCGCGGAGCTGGACGCCCACCTCGACGGGCGCGGGCTGCTGCACCGCCTGCTGCACCCCGTGACCCGCGTGGTCGACCGGCCGGCGCGGATGTACCCGGTCGGCCTCCTGTTCGGACTCGGCCTCGACACCGCCGCATCGATCGGCCTGTTCGTCATGGCGGGCGGGCTCGCCCCGGACCTGCCGTGGTACGCCGTGCTGGTGCTGCCGGTGCTCTTCACCGCGGGCATGACCCTGTTCGACAGCGCCGACGGCATCCTCATGCACCGGGTCTACGGGTGGGCCGGCGTGGACGCCCACCGCACGCTGGAGTACAACCTCACGGTCACCACCGTCTCGGTCGCCATCGCCTTCGTGATCGGCGGCACCAGCCTGCTGTCCGTGGCCGCGGAGCTCCTGCGGCCGGCGGGCGGCCCGCTGGCCGCGGTCGCCGCCGTGGACCTGAACATCCTCGGCATCGGCGTGCTCGCGTTCTTCGTCCTCTCCTGGCTCGCGGCCCGCCTGGTGGAACGGGTGCGGCGCGACGGCGACCCGCTGCCCGTGCGAGGCTGAGCGCATGGTGAAACTCCTGCTGCTCGCCGACACGCACGTCCCCAAACGGGCCCGCGACCTGCCGGAGCCGGTGTGGCGGGCGGTGGACGAGGCCGACGTGGTCCTGCACGCGGGCGACTGGGTCGACCTCGCCACCTTCGAGCGGCTCCGGGAGCGGGCCGCGCGGCTGGTGGGGGTGTGGGGCAACAACGACGGCCCCGAGCTGCGCGAGCGGATGCCGGAGGTGGCCCGCGAGACGATCGGAGGCGTGCGCCTCGGCATGGTCCACGAGACCGGGGCCGCGGCCGGCCGGGAGGCCCGCATGGACCGGACCCATCCCGGTCTCGACGTCCTGGTCTTCGGCCACAGCCACATCCCGTGGGACAGCACGACCCCCCGAGGGATGCGGCTGCTCAACCCGGGCTCCCCCACCGACCGGCGGCGGCAGCCGTACTGCACCTACGTCACGGCCGTCGCCGCCGGTGGCCGGCTCACCGACGTGGAGCTCCTCCGCCTCCCGCGGCGCTGAGCCGGCGGACCGGACCGGCGGGAGCGGGACCGCCGGTCAGCGCAGGCCCCGCAGCCCGTAGTAGCGCCGGCCCACCACGGTCCCGTTGACCCGGATCGCGGCCCACACCAGCACCAGGAGCAGCGCCACGACCACGACGGGCGCCGGCACGAAGATCGCCCAGACCACCAGCGCCATGCCGGGCACGGCGAGCGCGATCGGCCAGGCGTACTGCACCATCTCCACCGCCATGTAGTCCTGCATCTCCCGCAGCACCGGGTCCTGCGGGATCGCACCCCGGCGCACCGACATCCGCAGTCCCTTGCTCGCCCGGGCGCGGGCGTCCATCAGGTCGTTGCGGGGGGCGTCGTCCGCGCGGACCAGGGACAGGACGACGCCGCTGAGCAGCAGGGCCGCGCCACCGGCCAGGAGCCCCCACTGCGCCGGGCCGAGCAGGCCGTCCGGACCGAGCAGCAGCGCCGCGGCGATGCCGCCCAGCAGGCCGACGACCAGGCTGAGCACGGCGGCCAGGACGATCCGCCGCGCCCAGATCGCATCGAGCTCCCCGAGCCGTGGGATCTGCACGTGCGGGTGGTCGGCTCCGCTGAGCCGGATCTCCTCGTCCATGGCCGTACCGTCCTCTCGTCGTCGGTGGTCTCCGTTCGGACACCTCCATTGTCCCCCGCCGGGCGCACCGGGGCCTGCCCCTGAGCGCCCGGCGTCCGGGGCGGCACCGTCCCCGGGCACCGACGCGAGGCCACCCCGGGGCGCGGAACGCCACGGCCCGGGGACGGCGCCACCCCCTGGTCCCGGCAGGCTGCCGGGACCAGGGGGTGGCGTCGGGCGGACGGGCTCAGGCGGCCTGGTAGGTGAGGCAGTCGGCCTCGTCCGCACCCGCCCCGATCTTCACGTCGTGGGCGGTGCACATCAGGTGGGAGTTGTGCACGCACTCGGCCCGCTGGCAGGCGCCGACCTCGGCGTGGACGGTGGGCAGACCGCCCTCCTTGCCCAGCGGGATGAAGGTCCCGCAGTGGGCGTGGCCGGAGGACCCGGCGACGGTGATGGCGTGGGCGGTGCACTCGTGGTCGTGGTTGTAGGAGCACTGCCCCACGCTGCAGTCGGAGACGGGAACGAACTCGGTGGTGGCCATGGCTGATCCTCCTGGGGATGTCCACGAGACCGGGCCGGCGGCGGCGGCCTCTTCGTCCTTCCAGGATGCGCCGCATCGGCGGCCATGGATAGCACAACTTTTCGTGCCCGATTCCCGGCCGGCCCGGAGCAGGTGCCCGGACCGGGTGCCCGGGCCGGCCCGGGCGGGGCACAATGGCGGGGACCGCACCATGGCGAGGGCACCGGGCCCGCGACGGAGGCCACGGGCGCAGAGGGCCCCCGCTGGGGGCGGAGGAGGACCGTCCCATGCACGTCCTGACCGAACTGGGCGCGGCGCTGGCCGCCGGGACGGTGGAGGTCGTCGACCTCACCACGCCGCTGACGCCGGAGACGCCGATCCTGCAGCTGCCCGCGCCCTTCGCCAACACGGTGGGCCTGTCCATGACCCCCGTGAGCGCCTTCGACGACGCCGGGCCGGGCTGGGCGTGGAACGACCTGCGGCTGGGCGAGCACGCCGGCACGCACCTGGACGCCCCCGTCCACTGGATCACGGGCCGGCACGGGAAGTCGGTGGACCGGATCGAGCCGGCCCGGCTCGTCGGGCCCGCCGCGGTGGTGGACTTCACCGCGGAGGCCGAGGCGGACGCCGACGCCCTGCTCGAGCCCGAGCACCTGGAGCGGTGGGAGGCCGAGCACGGGCGGTTCCCGCGGAACTGCTGGGTGCTGCTGCGCACCGGCTGGTCCGCGCGCGGGGAGGACCCCACGCGGTTCCTCAACGCCGACGAGCACGGCCTGCACGCGCCGGGGCCCTCCGTGGCGGCCGCGCAGTGGCTGGCCGCGCACCCGCACGTCAGCGGGTTCGGGGTGGAGACCGTCGGCATCGACGCCGGCGTCGCGGGCGGGTTCGACCCGCCCTTCCCCGCCCACCACCACCTGCTCGGCGCCGACAAGTACGGGCTGACGTCGTTGCGCGGCCTCGACCGGCTGCCGGTCCTCGGCGCCCAGCTGGTCGTGGCCCCGCTGCCGGTGGTGGGCGGCACCGGCAGCCCCGCCCGGGTGCTCGCCCTCGTCGAGCGGGCCGGGGCGTGACCGGCACCGTCGCCCAGCTCGTGGGCCGCACGCTCGCCGAGCTGGGGGCCGGACACGTCTTCGGCGTGGTCGGCAGCGGCAACTTCCACCTGACCAACGCACTGATCGCGGCGGGCGTGCCGTTCACCGCGGCCCGGCACGAGGGCGGGGCCGCGACCATGGCCGACGCCTGGGCCCGCACCAGCGGGCGCGTCGCGGTGCTGAGCACCCACCAGGGCTGCGGGCTGACCAACGCGGTGACCGGGATCGGGGAGGCCGCCAAGTCCCGCACGCCGCTGGTCGTGCTCACCGCCGACGCCCAGGCCGCGGCCGTGCACTCGAACTTCCGGGTCGACCAGGACGGCCTCGCCCGGTCCGTGGGCGCGGTGGCCGAACGGGTGCACTCCCCCGCGAGCGCCGTGGCCGACGTCGTCCGGGCCTTCCGCCGCGCCCGCAACGACCGCCGCACCGTGGTGCTCAGCGTGCCCCTCGACGTCCAGGCCGCCGCCGCGCCGGAGACCTCCGAGGTCCCCGTGCTCCCGCCCGCCCCGCGGGTGCGCCCGCACGGCGACGACGCCGGCCGGCTCGCCGCGCTGCTGGCCGCCGCCCGGCGGCCGGTGTTCGTGGCCGG
>NZ_LDNX01000067.1:0-26522 GCF_001027955.1 Kocuria sp. SM24M-10
CCGGACCCGGTGGGGTCCGGCGGGCGCGGTCGTCCCGTCGGCAGGAGGTGGTGCTCAGCGGGTGCCGGCGGCGGCCTCGACCTTCTCGGCCACGGAGTCCTCGACACCGGCGCCGTCGGCGCCGGCGTCCTGCTCGGGGGCGCCGTGCGAGTGCGCGGCCATGGTGGACTCGTCGAACCGGTCCTGGCCGGAGAGCACGCGCTCGACCTGGTCGAGGTCGAGCTCCCGGGTCCACTTGCCGATCAGCAGGGTGGCGACGGCGTTGCCGGTGAAGTTCGTCAGGGCGCGGGCCTCGGACATGAACCGGTCGATGCCCACGATGATGCCCACGCCGTCGACCAGGTCCGGGCGGTGCGACTGGAGCACGCCGGCGAGGGTGGCCAGTCCGGCGCCGGTGACGCCGGCGGCGCCCTTGGAGGCGATGATCATGAACACCAGCAGGGAGATCTGCTCGCCCAGGGCCAGGGGGTTGCCCATGGCGGAGGCGACGAACAGGGCGGCCATGGTCAGGTAGATCGCGGTGCCGTCCAGGTTGAAGGAGTACCCGGTGGGGACCGTCACGCCGACCACGGGCTTGGAGACGCCGGCGTGCTCCATCTTGGCGATCAGCCGCGGCAGGGCGGCCTCGGAGGAGGAGGTCGAGAAGATCAGCAGGTACTCCCGGCCCAGGTACTTCATGAGCCGGAAGATGTTGATCCCCGTGACGGCCTTCAGCAGACCGCCCAGGACCACCACGATGAACAGGACGCAGGTGAGGTAGAAGGCGATCATCAGCGTGGCCATGGAGATGATGGCCTGCACCCCGGTCTCCCCCACCACGCCGGCGATCGCGCCGAACGCACCGATCGGGGCGACCCACATGACCATGATCAGGATCCGGAAGACCAGGGCCTGGATGTAGCCGACAGCCTTGAGCACGGGCTTGCCGGCCGGGCCCATCTGCTGGAGGGCGAAGCCCACGATGAGGGCCACGAAGAGGGTCTGCAGGATGTTGCCCTCGGTCAGCGAGGACAGCAGGGTGGTGGGGATGATGCCGAGCAGGAACCCGATCGTCCCGCCCTCCCCGTCGCCGTGGCCGGTGTCCGTGATCTCGTACTCGGAGCCCTGGATGTTCAGGCCCTCGCCCGGGTGGATGAGGTTGCCCACCAGCAGCCCGATGGCCAGGGCGGCGGTGGACATCGCCATGAAGTAGGCCAGGGCCAGGCCGCCGACCTTGCCGACGGTGGCCGCCTTGGCGATGGAGCCGACGCCCAGCACGATCGTGCAGAAGATGATGGGGGCGATCATCATCTTGATCAGGGCGATGAACGCGGTGCCGATGGGCTTGAGCGTCTGGGCGAACTCGGGGGCCACGAGGCCCAGCACGGCGCCGGCGACGACGGCGACGATCACGAAGACGTACAGGTAGTGCGTCTTGTCCTTCTTCTGCTTCTGGACGGGCCGTTGCGGGTCGACGGGTTCCGTGGCGACGGTGGCCATGCTTCTCCTGACGGTGCGGGTGGAGGGTGCGGACGGACGGTGCCGGCGGGCGGCGCCGGGAGGCGCTGCCCGGAGCCCGGGACCGGGCCGTTGTGACGAGTCTCACCGGCCGCCGCGGCCCTGTCGCGTTGTGGTCATAATGGTCGTGACGCCCGCCACAACCGGAGCACGGGCTGAGCGCGCCGGCAGGTGGCACGGGCAGGAGGGGAGGAGGCGGGCATGTCGTTGGCCAGGCGCTTCCTCCTCCTCCAGCTGGTCGTCGTGGCGGTCGTGACCGTCGCGGTCTCCCTGGTCCTGTTCGCCCAGGAGCGGCAGGCGGTCCGGGAGCGCGCCGAGGCCGTGACCCGGGCGGTGGCCACGGCCCTGGCCGACGACCCCTACGTCCTGGAGGCCGCCGGCACCCCGGACCCGCACGCGGCCCTGCAGCCGCTCACGGACCGGCTGCTCGAGGACACGGACCTGGACTTCGTCACGATCATGGCCCCCGACGGCACCCGCTGGACCCACCCCTGGCCGTCCTCGGTGGGCGACCCCTACCGGGGCGACCGCTCGCACGCGCTCGCCGGGGAGGTCTGGACCAGCACGGAGCGGGGCAACCTCGGCCCGTCCGTGCGCACGATCGCCCCCGTGCGGGACGGGGACGGGACGGTCGTGGCGCTGGTGGCCACGGGCGTGCTGCTCGAGGCGCTCTCCGAGCAGGCGCTCGCCCAGCTGCCGGCCGTGCTCCTCGTCGGGGCGCTGCTGCTCGCCGCCTCGGCCACGGTCGCGACCCTCGGGGCGCGCTACCTGGGCAGGGTCACGCACGGCTGGGGCCCGGAGGAGCTCGCCCAGGTCCATGCGCTGCACGACGCCGTGCTCAACGAGGCCACCGAGGGCCTGCTGCTCGTGGACCCCTCCGGCGCGGTCCCGGTGCTCAACGCCCGCGCCCGCGAGCTGCTCGGAATCGCCCCGGACGCGGCCGGGCCCGGCCGGCGCAGCGCACCGCCCGTCGAGGCGCTGGGCCTGCCCCCGGCCCTGGAGGCCGTGCTGCACTCGGGGGCGTCCGTGCAGGAGCAGTGGGTCGTGGTCGGGGAGCGCACGCTCATCGTCTCGAGCCTGCCGGCGGGCGGGGCGCTCGCCGGGCGGGGCATGGTCGTGATCCTGCGCGACCACACCGAGATCTCCCGGCTCTCCGGGCAGCTGCGCGCCACCTCCGCCCTGGCCGGGGCCCTGCGGGCGCAGACCCACGAGCACGCCAACCGGATGCACACGGTGGTCTCGCTGCTGGAGCTGGGGCGCGAGGCGGAGGCCCTGGACTTCGCCTCCGCGGACCGGCAGCGCACCCAGGGGCTGTCCCAGGATCTGCTCGCCCGTCTGGAGGACCCCTTCCTCGCCGCCCTGCTCGTGGGCAAGACGGCCGCCGCCCACGAGCGAGGCGTGGAGCTGGAGGTCGCCGTGGGCCCGGACGTGCCGCGCGTCCCGGTCTCCCCCGCCGACCTCGTGACCCTCGTCGGCAATCTCGTCGACAACGCCGTGGAGGCGGCCGCGGCCAACGCCGACCGCGTCCGCCCCGTGGTCGAGGTGGAGATCGTGGGGGCGCCCGACGACGCCGACCCCGCCCTGGACACGGTCGTGGTCACCGTGGCCGACACCGGCATGGGCGTTCCGGAGGAGCTCGCCCAGGACGTCTTCGAGCCCGGGGTCAGCACCAAGCCCGCCGGACCCGAGGGCCGGGGCGTGGGCCTGCACCTGGTGCGCGAGGTCGTGGAGCGCTGGGGCGCCCGGATCGAGCTGGGCAACGACGGCGGGGCCGTGTTCACCGTGACCATCCCCGTCCCCCGGGACGCCGTGCCGGAGCAGGTCCCGTGACCGGGACGGTGCGGGTCCTCGTCGTCGACGACGAGCCGCTGACCGCCGCCGCCCACGCGGAGTACGTCGAGCGCTCCCCGGGCTTCCGGGCCGTGGCCACCGCCGTGTCCGGGCACACGGCGGTGCAGGCCGTGCAGGCCGCCCGCCGGGCGGGCCGGCCCGTGGACCTGGTGCTGCTGGACGTCAACCTCCCGGACATGTCCGGGCTCGACGTCGCGCGCACCCTGCGGGCGCGCGGGGAGTCGGTGGACCTGCTGGTGATCACCGCGCACCGGGACGTGGCCACCGTCCGCGAGGCGACCACGCTCGGCGTGGTGGGCTACCTCATCAAGCCCTTCACCTACGCCGTGTTCGAGGAGAAGCTCGCCGCCTACCGCAGCTACCGCTCGGCGCTCGGACGGGCCGGGGCCGTGGGCCAGGCGGAGGTGGACCGGGCCTTCGCGGCCCTGGGCTCGCCGGTGCGCGCCGCCGCGCCCAAGGGGCTCTCCGCCCAGACCCTGGCCGCCGTCACGGAGCTCGTGCGCGGCGGCGAGTGGCTCTCCGCCGGGGAGGTCGCCGAGCGCAGCACGCTGTCGCGGGTGACGGCCCGGCGCTACCTGGAGCACCTGGCCGACCGCGGCCTCGTGCGCCGGCGCTCCCGCTACGGCACCCCCGGGCGCCCGGAGCTCGAGTACGCGTGGGCCGGCTGAGCGGACGCCGCCCGGGACGTCCCCTGCGCGCACCGGCACGGTGCCCGCGTCGGCTCCGGTGCGTAGTCTTCTCGGGATCGACCCCATCCGCCGAAGGAACGAGGTCCTGGTGTTCGACGCCCCGAGCCTGATGTTCGCCGCCGCCGGTCTGGCCGTGTTCGCCGCCGCGCTGCTGCCGCGGCTGCTGATGCGCGCCCCCGTCTCGATGCCCATGGTCTTCCTGGGCACCGGCCTGGCCGTCTTCTCCGTGGCGGAGAACCTCCCGGACCCGGACCCGGTGGCCTACAGCGACATCACCGTCCACCTCAGCGAGATCTGCGTCATCGTGTCCCTGATGGGCGCCGGCCTGGCCCTGGACCGCCCCCTGGGACGCGTGCGGTGGGCCACCACCTGGCGTCTGCTGGGCGTCGTCATGCCGCTGTGCCTCGTCGGGCTGACCCTGCTCGGGTGGTCGGTGCTGGGGCTGAGCCTGGCCGGGGCCGTGCTCGTCGCCGCGGCCCTGGCCCCCACCGATCCCGTCCTGGCCTCCGAGGTCCAGGTCGGGCAGCCCTCGGAGGCCCAGGACGACCTCGACGGGGAGGACGAGGTGCGCTTCGGCCTCACCTCCGAGGCCGGCCTCAACGACGGACTCGCCTTCCCGTTCGTGTACCTCGCCGTGGCCCTCAGCGTCGTGGGGACCGCGCCGGCGGCGTGGCTGCCGCACTTCCTCCTCGTGGACGTCGCCTGGCGGATCGCGGTCGGGTGCCTCGCCGGCTACCTCGTGGGCAGGCTGCTGGGACGGGTCTTCTTCCGCTCCCCGGTCGAGAGCATCCGCCTGGCCTCCCACTCCGAGGGCTTCGTGGCGCTCGCGGCCACCTTCCTCACCTACGGCCTCACCGAGATGGTGGAGGGCTACGGCTTCGTCGCCGTGTTCGTGTGCGCGCTCACCATCCGCGCCGGTGAGCGGGCCCACGGCTACCACGGTGTGCTGCACAGCTACATCGAGCAGCTCGAGCGCCTGCTCACGGTGGTGGTGCTCGTGCTGCTGGGCGGGGCCGTCGCCCGGGGCCTGCTGGCCGGCCTCAGCTGGTCCGAGGTCCTGGTCGCGGCGGCCTTCCTCCTGCTCGTGCGGCCCGTCGCCGGGTGGATCGGCCTGGCCCGGGGCCGGACCGGCCCGTGGGAGCGCTGCGTCATCGCCTTCTTCGGCGTCCGCGGCATCGGCTCCGTCTACTACCTCGGCTACGCCCTGTCCGAGGGGGACTTCGCCGCCGAGGACCAGACGCTGTGGCGGATCGTGGGGCTGGTGATCGTCATGTCGGTCGTCCTCCACGGCGTCACCGCCGGACCCGGCATGGCCCTGCTCGACCGCGCCCGGCGGCGCAGGGCCGTGCGCGAGACCGGGACGGAGGCCGCCGCCCCCAGCACCCCCGTCTGAGCGGGGCCGCGCCGGTCCTCAGCCGGCGCGCGGGGGGCGCAGCACGCCCTCGAGGGCCTCCAGCACGGTGGAGTCCTCGATCGTGGAGGGCACCGTGTAGTCCTCGCCGTCCGCGATCTGCCGCATGGTCTTGCGCAGGATCTTGCCCGAACGGGTCTTGGGCAGCCCCTCCACGACCGCCACGTCCTTGAAGTCGGCGACCGCCCCGATCTGCCGGCGCACCAGCGCCACCAGCTCGTCCCGCAGCCGCTCCTCCGGCACCTCCACGCCGGACTTGAGCACCACGTAGCCGGCCGGACGCTGGCCCTTGAGCGGATCGGCCACCCCGATCACCGCGCACTCGGCCACGGCGGGGTGGGAGGCCAGGACCTGCTCCATCGCGCCGGTGGAGAGCCGGTGACCGGACACGTTGATCACGTCGTCGGTGCGCCCCATGACGTAGACGTAGCCGTCCTCGTCGACGTGGCCGGAGTCACCGGTCGCGTAGTAGCCCGGGAAGGCCGTGAGGTAGGAGTCCACGAAGCGCCGGTCGTCGCCCCACAGCGTGGTCAGGGTTCCCGGGGGCAGCGGCAGGCGCAGGGCGATGTTGCCCTCCTCGCCGGTCGCGACCGGCTGCCCCAGCGGGTCCAGCACCTCCACCCGGTAGCCGGGCACCGGCACGGACGGCGAACCGGGCTTCAGGGGCAGGCGCTCGATCCCGAAGGGGTTCGCGCAGATCGCCCACCCCGTCTCCGTCTGCCACCAGTGGTCGACCACCGGCACGCCGAGCACCCGGGAGGCCCAGCCGTAGGTCTCCGGGTCCAGCCGCTCCCCCGCCACGAACAGCGCCTGCAGGGAGCCGATGTCGTGCCGGCGCACCAGCTCGCCCTCGGGGTCCGCCCGGCGGATGGCGCGCAGGGCCGTGGGGGCGGTGAAGAGGACCTTCACGCCGTGGTCCTCCACGCGCCGCCAGAACGCGCCGGCGTCCGGGGTGCCCACCGGCTTGCCCTCGTAGAGCACGGTCGTCGCACCGGCGAGCAGCGGGCCGTAGACGATGTAGGAGTGCCCCACCACCCATCCCACGTCGGAGGCCGTCCACATCACCTCGCCGGGGCCGACGTCGTAGATGTGGCGCATGGACCAGGTCATGGCCACCGCGTGCCCGCCGTTGTCGCGGACCACGCCCTTCGGGGCGCCGGTGGTCCCCGAGGTGTAGAGGACGTACAGCGGGTCGGTTGCCGCCACGGGCACCGGCGCCGCGGGTTCGGCGCCCTCCACGGCGGCGTCCCAGCCCAGCCACTCGACCGCGGGCTGCTCGCCGTGCCCGGCCCGTTCCCTGGCCTGCTCCACGGTGGTCTCGAAGCCGGGGCGCTCGTGCACGACCACCGTGCCGGGCTCGTGCCGGGCCAGCCGCAGGGCCTCCTCGATCGCGGGGATGTACTCGATCCGCCGCCTGGGCTCCAGCCCGCCGGTCGTGGTCACCACCACCCGGGGCCGCGAGTCGTCGATCCGTGCGGCCAGCTCCTTCGGGGCGAACCCCCCGAAGACCACGGAGTGCACGGCGCCCAGGCGGGCGCAGGCGAGCATCGCCACGGCGGCCTGCGGGATCATCGGCAGGTACACCAGCACCCGGTCCCCGCGGCCCACCCCCCGCGCTGCGAGCGCACCGGCGAACAGCGCGACCTCGTCGCGCAGCCTGGCGTAGCTGTAGCGCTCCTGGACGCCCAGCAGCGCGGAGTCGTAGACCAGCGCCGTGCGCTCGCCGTGGCCGGCCTCCACGTGCCGGTCGAGGGCGTTGTAGGAGGTGTTGAGCTCACCGTCCGGGAACCAGCGATAGAGCGGGGCCATGGCCGCGTCGAGGGCCACGGTGGGCTCGCGCGTCCAGTCGACGGCCCGGGCCGCCTCGAGCCAGAACCGCTCCGGGTCCCGGACGCTGCGGCGGTAGACCTCCGCGTAGTCCTCGGCCTGCGTGGTCTGCTGCTCGGTGCTCATGGGTCCTCCCGGGGCGTCACAGTCCTGGCGGCCACCCTAGTGGCCCAGATCACAGACGACAAGATTCGTGTATACATCAACGCGTCAATATCGGAGCACGACGGGAATCCCTGGCCTGTGGGTCACGAATGTGTATACACTGACGAGGACGTGTGAGGTCGGTCACCGAAGGTCCCTGCCGATTCGCCGGCCGGGGCCGCAGAAGCGAGGAGAGAGCCGTGCGCGCCAGCGACCGCGCCTACGAGGCACTGCGGGAGGACATCGTCGAGTGGCGGCTGCTCCCGGGCCAGGTGCTGGGCGAGGTGGAGCAGTCGGAGCGGTTCGGCATCTCCCGCACCCCCATCCGGGAGGCGCTGAGCAGGCTCACCGCCGACGGGCTCGCCGAGGCCCACCGGGGCCGCGGTGTGGTGGTCTCCCAGGTCTCGCTCGAGGACGTCCGCGCCCTGTTCGAGCTGCGCGAGGCCCTCGACTGCCGGGCCGCCCGGCTGGCGGCCCGGCGCCGGGACCCCGCCGAGTTCCAGCGTCTGGCCACGGAGCTCGAGAGGTGCGTGGACCGGCTCCACGGCCCGAGCACCGACGACCGCTCCGCCTACTACGAGCTCGTGGAGCGCATGGACCGGGCCGTCGACGACGCCACGGCCAACCCGTACCTCACCGCCGCCCAGCGGTCCCTGCGGCTGCACCTGGCGCGCGTGCGCAAGCTCTCCCGGACCAATCCGTCCCGCCTGGCGCGCGCCGCCGCCGAGCACGCCCAGATCGCGCGCGCCATCGCGGAGGGCTCCGAGGAGCTGGCGGAGGCCGCCACCCGGGTGCACCTGGCCAACTCGCTGCACGCGGTCCTGACCACCCCCGTCCGCGAGTGGGTCCAGCCCGCTCCCCCGCTCGACGCCGCCGGCTGAGCGGCGGGCCCGACCACCGTCCGCGCCCGGCCACCGTCCGTCCCCACGAGAGGAACCTCCATGACCGTCATTCATTCCGTGCACGTCCACCCGTCCGCCGACAACCTGCCCCGGCAGGACCAGCTGGCCTGGAAGATGGCGGAGGTCGCCGCGGACCCGGTCGCGGTGAGCGAGGAGGTGACCGAGATGGTGATCAACCGCATCCTGGACAACGCCTCGGTGGCGATCGCCTCCCTGAACCGAGACCCCATCGTCTCGGCCCGGGACCAGGCGGCCGCCCACGCCCCGACCCCCGGCGGGTCCGGGTCCGCCCTGTACGGGGCGGACGCCGCGGCCACCAAGGTCTCCCCGGAGTGGGCGGCCTGGGCCAACGGGGTGGCGGTGCGCGAGCTCGACTACCACGACACGTTCCTGGCCGCGGAGTACTCCCACCCCGGCGACAACATCCCGCCGATCCTGGCCGTGGCCCAGCACGTGGGCGCCACCGGGGCCGATCTGGTGCGCGGGATCGCCACCGGCTACGAGCTGCAGGTCGACCTGGTGAAGGCCATCTGCCTGCACCGGCACAAGATCGACCACGTCGCCCACCTGGGCCCGTCCGCGGCCGCGGGGATCGGCACCCTGCTGGGCCTTCCGGTGGAGACGATCTTCCACGCGATCGGCCAGGGCCTGCACACCACCACCGCCACCCGCCAGTCCCGCAAGGGCGAGATCTCCACCTGGAAGGCGCACGCCCCGGCCTTCGCGGGAAAGATGGCCGTGGAGGCCGTGGACCGCGCGATGCGCGGGCAGACCTCCCCCACCCCCATCTACGAGGGCGAGGACGGGGTGATCGCCTGGCTGCTGGACGGCCCCGACGCCTCCTACGAGGTCCCGCTGCCGGCCCCGGGCGAGGCCAAGGCCGCGATCCTGGACACCTATACCAAGGAGCACTCGGCGGAGTACCAGGCCCAGGCCTGGATCGACCTGGCCCGGAAGCTGCACCGGGAGCGGCCCGAGCTGGCCGATCCGGCGCGGATCGCCTCGGTGGTGCTGCACACCTCCCACCACACCCACTACGTGATCGGCTCCGGGGCCAACGACCCGCAGAAGTACGACCCGGCCGCCACCCGGGAGACCCTCGACCACTCGATCCCCTACATCTTCACCGTGGCGCTGCAGGACGGGGCGTGGCACCACGTGGACTCCTACGCCCCCGCCCGGGCCTCCCGGCCCGACACCGTCGAGCTGTGGCGGAGGGTCACCACCGCCGAGGACGCGGAGTGGACCCGCCGCTACCACTCCCTGGACCCGGCCGAGAAGGCCTTCGGCGGCCGGGCCGAGATCACCCTCACGGACGGGTCCACCGTGGTCGAGGAGATCGCGGTGGCCGACGCCCACCCGTTGGGCGCCCGCCCGTTCGCCCGCGCGCAGTACGTCACCAAGCTCCGCACCCTGGCGGCCGGGATCGTCGCCGACGCCGAGCTGGACCGATTCATCGCCGCCGCCGAGAACCTGCGCGAGCTCGGCCCCGGGGAGCTCGACGCCCTCAACGTCACCGCGGACGTGGACCTGGCCACCGGCACGAAGGGAATCTTCTGAGCATGCTGTTCTCCACCACCACTCCCGAGGCCAAGCGCGTCGCCCTGCGGCAGATGCTCACCGGCCCGCGCATCGCCCGGTTCCCGGGCGCGTACACCCCGCTGTCCACGAAGCTGATCGCCGAGCAGGGCTTCGACGGCGTCTACATCTCCGGGGCCGTGCTGGCAAACGAGCTCGGCTTCCCCGACATCGGCCTGACCGCCCTGCCCGAGGTCGCCGCCCGGGCCGGGCAGATCGCCCGGCTCACCGACCTGCCCGCGATCGTGGACGCCGACACCGGCTTCGGCGAGCCGATGAACGTGGCCCGCACCGTGCAGGAGCTCGAGAACGCCGGGCTGGCCGGGTGCCACATCGAGGACCAGTTCAACCCCAAGCGCTGCGGCCACCTGGACGGGAAGTCCGTGGTGGACCTGGCCACCGCCACGAAGCGGATCCGCGCCGCGACCGAGGCCCGCCGGGACCCGAACTTCCTGGTCATGGCCCGCACCGACATCCGCGGCGTGGAGGACCTCGCCGCGGCCACCGACCGGGCCAAGGCCCTCGTGGACGCCGGGGCGGACGCCATCTTCCCCGAGGCGATGGCCGACCTGAGCGAGTTCGCCGCGATGCGGGCGGCGGTGGACGTGCCGATCCTGGCGAACATGACCGAGTTCGGGAAGTCGCAGCTGTTCACCGCCGCCCAGCTCGAGGAGGTGGGCGTGAACATGGTCATCTACCCGGTCACCCTGATGCGCTCCGCCCTGGGCGCCATGGAGCGGGTGCTGGCCACGATCGCCGCGGACGGCACCCAGCAGGCCGCCGTGCCCGAGATGCTCACTCGCGCCCGGCTCTACGAGCTGGTGGACTACCACGGGTACAACCAGTTCGACGCCGGCGTCTTCGACTTCGAGGTGCCCGGCCTGCACCACTGACCGGACCGACCGCACGACACGAGAAGGAGACCACCATGACCGAGACCCAGAGCGAGGTCCGCAAGGGACTGGCCGGCGTCGTCGCCGACTACACGGCCGTGTCCAAGGTCAATCCGGAGACCAACTCCCTGCTCTACCGCGGCTATCCCGTCCAGGAACTGGCCGCGAACTGCTCCTTCGAGCAGGTCGCCCTGCTGCTGTGGAACGGTGAGCTGCCCACGGAGGCGGAGCTGGCGGAGTTCACGGCCCGGGAGCGGGCGCACCGGGCGCTGACCCCCGAGCTGACGGCGATCATCGACGCCCTGCCCACCACCTGCCACCCCATGGACGTCTGCCGCACCGCGGCCTCCGTCCTGGGCGCCCAGGACCCCGAGGCCGAGGACTCCTCCCCGGAGGCCAACCTGCGCAAGGCGCAGAAGCTGTTCGCGGCGATGCCGGCGGTGGTGTGCTACGACCAGCGGCGCCGGCGCGGCCAGGAGCCGGTGCCCCCGCGCGAGGACCTCGGCTACTCGGCCAACTTCCTGTGGATGGCCTTCGGCGAGGAGGCCGACCCTGCGGTGGTCGAGGCGTTCGACGTCTCGATGATCCTCTACGCCGAGCACTCCTTCAACGCCTCGACCTTCACCGCCCGGGTGGTCACCTCGACGCTGTCGGACCTGCACTCGGCGGTCACCGCGGCGATCGGCGCGCTGAAGGGGCCGCTGCACGGCGGGGCCAACGAGGCGGTGATGGAGACGTTCGAGGAGCTGGGCATCCGCACGGAGGAGTCCGCCGCCGAGGCCGAGGCCCGCGCCAAGGCCTGGATGGACGACGCCCTGGCCGCGAAGAAGAAGGTCATGGGCTTCGGCCACCGCGTCTACAAGCACGGCGACTCCCGGGTGCCGACCATGAAGGCGGCCCTGGACGCGATGGTGGCCCACTACGGCCGCGACGAGCTGCTGGGCCTGTACAACGGCCTGGAGAAGTCCATGGACGAGGCGAAGGGCATCAAGCCCAACCTCGACTACCCGGCCGGGCCGACCTACTGGCTGATGGGCTTCGACATCCCCACCTTCACCCCGCTGTTCGTCGCCGCCCGCATCACGGGCTGGACCGCCCACATCATGGAACAGGTGGCCGCCAACTCCCTGATCCGGCCGCTGTCCGAGTACAACGGCCCCGACGAGCGGCATCTGACCGGCGCCCGTGCGGGGGCGGCTCAGTAGGAGGGCGCCGGAGGCAGCCCCATGTAGTGCTCGAGCGTGGGGATGCGCTGGGAGACCATGCCGGTGGCCACGTGCCCGCCCACGTAGCGCAGGTGCCAGGGCTCGTAGGCGTAACCGGTGGTCCCCGTGCGGCCCGCCGGGTAGCGCACCACGAAGCCGTACTCGTGGGCGTGGGCCCGTGCCCACGCCCCGGCCGGAGTGCCCGCGAAGCAGCTCTGCAGCCCGCACGCCCCGTCCGGGTTGCCGATGTCCAGGGCCAGCCCCGTCTGGTGCTCGCTGTGTCCCGGGCGGGCGGAGATCAGATCCGCCTGCTCCCTCCCGTACCGGGCCACGTAGTCGCGGTACAGCCCGGCCTGCGTGGTGTAGGAGCGGTATCCGCTGACCGCCGTGATCGGTACCCCCGCGGCGGCGGCGTCCGCCTGCATCCGCCGGAACGCCGCGGCGGCGTCCGCGCGCAGGAGCGGCCCGCCCACGGCCTCGAGACCGCGCGGGACGTGGTCGACCGGGGTCAGGGGGCGGCGCTTGTTGACGACGACGTACACGGAGGCGGCCCGGTCGATCTCCCGGGCCACCCGCGTCCCGGCGCCCGCGGTCCAGCTGACGGACCCGCGCTGGAAGGTCTGGCGGCAGGAGCCGCCCGCGCAGGCCTCCGTCGAGTTCGGATAACCCAGCGCCCCCCGCTCGGCGCCGTGACGCAGCCACGCCGCCCGGATGCCGTCGAACGTGGGGTGGGCCCCGCTCGCCCGTGACCAGAGGACCACCCCGCCCTCGAAGGCCTGGTAGCACCCGGCGTCGCGCAGCCCGCAGACCTCCCGGCCGACGGGGTAGCCCAGCTTCCCTCGTTCCCAGCCCTGAGCAGCCCACGCCCCGCGGATCGCTCCCCACGTCGGGCGTGCCCCGGTCCTCGGGGACCAGTGGATGCTGCCCCGCTCGAAGGAGCGGTAGCAGCCACCGCGCACCAGGCCGCACCGCTCGGAACCCAGTGCTCGGCCGAGCCGGCCGTCGGCTCCGCCGAGGCGCTGGTGCTCGGCCCCGATCGCGGTGGCGCCCGACGCCGGGGGTGCCAGGGGCGCCAGCAGCAGGCCCAGGCAGCAGAGCAGGATCAGCAGCACCCGGCGCATTCCCGTGCCTGAGTCGATGTTCACTCGCATGACGTCCCCGTCCGTCCGGGCGCACCCGTTGCAGTTGCAACCAGGTTAGGCCCTGCACGACCCGTGGAACAGCAGCCCCCGCTGTGTGACCGGACGACGTGGATCAGCTGCTGCGCGGCGGGCCGGGGCGCCGGCGGCGGGGCGCCCCCGCTACAGGGCGCGCGGGTGGGCGGCGGCGTAGACCTCCCGCAGGGACTCCACGGTGACCAGCGTGTACACCTGCGTGGTGCTGACGGAGGCGTGGCCGAGCAGCTCCTGGACCACGCGCAGGTCCGCGCCGCCCTCCAGCAGGTGGGTCGCGAAGGAGTGGCGCAGCGTGTGGGGGGTGATCCGGTCTCCCAGCCCGGCGCGCTCGGCCGCCGTGCGCACCGTGGTCCAGGCCGTCTGCCGGCTGATCCGCCCGCCGCGGGCGTTGAGGAAGAGGGCGGGGGTGCCTCGCCCCTTCGCCGCGAGCGCCGGCCGGCCCCGGACGAGCCACTCGTCCACGGCGCGCACCGCCCAGGACCCCAGGGGGACCATCCGCTCCTTGCCCCCCTTGCCGAACAGCCGCACGAACGGCATCGCGCCGCCGTCCTCCTCGGGTTGCCCGGTGTTCCGCACGGCCCGGGACAGGTCGTCGACGTCGAGGGCCGTGGCCTCCGAGATCCGGGCGCCGGTCGAGTAGAGGATCTCCAGCAGGGCGCGGTCGCGCAGCTGCTGGGGCGTCTCGGTGCCGGTCGACTCCAGCAGCGCCGTGACCTGCTCGACGGGCACGGCCTTGGGCAGGCGCATGCCCGGCGTGGGCGGCTGGACGGGGGCGGCGGGATCCGTGCGCGTGAGGCCCTCCAGCGCCCAGAAGCGGTGGGCGCCCCGGACCGCCACCAGGCAGCGGGCGGCGCTGCGCGTGCTCAGCGGCGCCCGGCCCGGCGCCCCGGCCGAGACCGTGCGCAGGAAGTCCTGGACGTGTCCCGTCCCGATGCCCCGCAGCGTGGTCACCGGCGGGTCCGTGTGCTCCTGGAGGTGCTCGGTGTAGCGGTGCAGGTCCCGCCGGTACGCCGCGAGGGTGTTGGCGGCCAGGCCCCGCTCCACGGCGAGGTGCTGCAGGTAGCGCTCCACGGCCCGCTCCAGCGCGCCACCGGGTGCCGGACCCGGCGCCGCGGGGGACCCGGATCCGGGTCCCGCACCGGGCCCGGGACGGGGCGCCGCCCCCTCCTCCGGGGCGGACGCCCCACCGGACCCGGGATCGGACTCCGCGCCCGGATCCGGAGCGAGCTCCGGGAGCGACACCCCGCCGGGCCCGGGCTCGGGCGCCGGACGGGGCGGCCGACCGGCCGGGGGCTGGGTCACCGCAGGTCGGGGTGGCCGGGCCACGGGGTGTCGGCCGGGCGCAGGGAGCGGTAGCCGTCGGCGCGGGCGGCGTGCACGGCGAGCAGGCCGACCACCGCCGCGGGTGAGTTCAGCCGGCCCTCGAGGACGGCCCGCACGGCGGCGTCGAGCGGCACCCAGGCGCCGTGGATCTCCGCCTCCTCACCGTCGCGCTCGTGGAGCTCGGCCTCGGGGACCTCGCTCGGCCCGCGGGCCAGGAAGATCCGGTTGGCCTCCGAGGACGAGCCGGGACTGTTGTGGAAGTCCACCAGGACGTCCCACTGCTCCGCCCTCAGGTCGGCCTCCTCCGCCAGCTCCCGCTGGGCCGCCGCGGCGGGGTCCTCGCCGTCGACATCGAGCAGGCCGGCGGGGATCTCCCACATGGTCATCCCGACGGGACGACGGTACTGGTTGATCAGCAGCACCCGGTCGTCGTCGTCGAGCACCAGCACGGACACCGCGCCCGGGTGGGTGATGTAGTCGCGCCGGAGCGGGTCGGTGCCCTGGGACAGCTCGAACTCGTCGCGCTGCACGTTCCAGATGAAGCCCTCGTAGACCGTCTCGGAGGCCACCGTGCGGCGGTCGCTGGGCCGGTCCGAGATCTCCTCGGGGGCGAGCTGTCGGATGTCCATGGGGTCCTTCCGGGTCGGCCGCCCCGCACGGGTCGGCGGGGACGAGGGGTCTGGCGGGGACGGCGCAGGCGCCGCGCCCCGGTGGGGACACGGCGCCTGCGCCGGGCGGCCCGTGGCGCACGGGCCGGGGCCTCAGCGGCCCTCGGCCTCCCGGCGCTCGAGCGCCGCCTTGACGAGGCCGTCGAACAGCGGGTGCGGGCGGGTCGGGCGGGACATGAGCTCGGGGTGCGCCTGGGTGCCCACGTAGTAGGGGTGCACGTCGGCGGGCAGCTCCACGAACTCCACGAGGGTGCCGTTCGGCGAGGTCCCCGAGATCACCAGTCCGGCCTGCTCCAGGCCCTCCCGGTACTCGTTGTTGACCTCGTAGCGGTGGCGGTGGCGCTCCTTGACGGTGGTGGAGCCGTAGGCGCCGGCCACCACGGACCCGTCGCGCAGCCGTGCGTCGTAGAGGCCCAGCCGCATGGTGCCGCCGAGGTCCCCGGCGCCCTCCACGAACTGCTTCTGCTCGTCCATGGTCGCCACGACCGGGAACCCGGTGTCCGGCTCGAACTCGGTGGAGGACGCCCCGGCGAGACCGAGCTCGGTGCGGGCGTACTCGATCACCATGCACTGCAGGCCCAGGCACAGGCCCAGGGTGGGGATGCGGTGCTCGCGGGCGAAGCGCAGGGTGCCCAGCTTGCCCTCGATGCCGCGGATGCCGAACCCGCCCGGGACGCAGATGGCGTCCACGTCGCCCAGTTCCCGCTGGGCGCCCTCGGGGGTCTCGCACAGGTCGGAGGCGACCCACTTGATCTTCACCCGCGCGTCGTTGGCGAAGCCGCCCGCCCGCAGGGCCTCCGATACGGAGAGGTAGGCGTCCGGCAGGTCGATGTACTTGCCCACCATGGCCACCGTGACGAAGTGGGACGGCTCGTGCACGGCCTTCAGCAGCCGGTCCCACTGCCCCAGGTCGGCGTCCTGGTAGTCCAGACCGAGGTAGTCGAGGATGTAGGTGTCCAGTCCCTGGGAGTGCAGGGTCTTGGGGATGTCGTAGATGCTCGGGGCGTCCGGGCAGGAGATCACCGCGTCGTGGTCGACGTCGCAGGCGTTGCCGATCTTGCGCAGCATCGTGTCCGGGACCTGCCGGTCGGAGCGCAGCACGAGCGCGTCGGGCTGGATCCCGAGCCCGCGCAGGGCGGCCACGGAGTGCTGGGTGGGCTTGGTCTTGAGCTCGCCGGAGGGCCCGATGTAGGGGATCAGGGACACGTGCAGGTAGAACACGTGGCGGCGGCCGACGTCCTGGCGGACCTGGCGGGCGGCCTCGATGAAGGGCTGGGACTCGATGTCGCCGACCGTGCCGCCGATCTCGGTGATGATGATGTCCGGCTGGTCGTCGTCCTGCGCACGGCGGCGCATCCGGTTCTTCAGCTCGTCGGTGATGTGCGGGATGACCTGCACGGTGTCGCCGAGGTACTCGCCGCGACGCTCCTTGGCGATGACCGTGGAGTACACCTGTCCGGTGGTCACGTTCGCCGAGGCGTCGAGGTTCTCGTCGAGGAAGCGCTCGTAGTGGCCGATGTCGAGGTCGGTCTCCGCCCCGTCGTCGGTCACGAAGACCTCACCGTGCTGGAAGGGGTTCATGGTGCCCGGATCGACGTTGAGGTACGGATCCAGCTTCTGCATCGTCACGGACAGCCCCCGTGCCCGCAGCAGCATCCCGAGGGAGGAGGCGGTCAGGCCCTTGCCGAGGGAGGAGGCGACGCCGCCCGTCACGAAGATCTGACGGGTCACCTTGCCCGGTCGCTGGTTTTCGGTCTGCTGTGCGCCGGCCACGTGGGCGGCTTCGTTTGCATTCACCACGGAATTCGACCCTATCATTCTTGCCCCTGCGGGACACCGGTTGCGTGCTGCGGATCACCGTGCGGCCGGCCGCGCGTGCGGCGGCCTCCGGACGGGCGACGGGCTCAGAGCTGCGCGTCGCGGACGAGCTCGCGGGCGTGCTCGCGCGCCGCCGCGGAGTCCTCGTGACCCGCGAGCATGCGGGCCAGCTCCACCACGCGCTCCTCCTCGTCCAGCACGCGCACGTCGCTGACGGTGGAGTCCCGGCTCTTGGTGACGAGGACGTGCTGGTCCGCGAAGGCGGCCACCTGCGGCAGGTGCGTCACCACGAGGACCTGGACGTGCTGGGCCAGCATCTTCAGCCGGCGCCCGATCTCCACGGCCGCCTTGCCGCCCACGCCCGAGTCCACCTCGTCGAAGACGAACGTGGGCACGGGGTCGACCGCGGCGAGGACCACCTCGATGGCGAGCATCAGCCGGGACAGCTCACCGCCGGAGGCGCCCTTGCCGAGGGGCCGCGGGGCGGCACCGGCGTGGGGCTTCAGCAGGAACGCGATCTCGTCCCGGCCGTGGCCGGAGAACTCCTCGGTGGGCTCCACCTCGATGACCAGGGAGGCGTTGGGCATCGCCAGGGCCGTGAGCTCGGCGCTGACGGCCTCGGAGAGCCGGTGCGCGGCGTCCTGCCGCCGCTCGGTCATCCGCGCGGCCAGCTCACTCAGCCCGGCGTGCAGCTGCTCGAGGCGAGCGCGCAGCTCCTGCTCCCGGGCGGGGTCGTCGGTGAGCTCGTCGAGCCGGGTCCGCGAGCGCTGCGCCCACTCGAGGACCTCGTCCACCGTGGCCCCGTACTTGCGGGTGAGCGCCTTCAGCTTGGCCCGGCGGGCCTCGACCTCGGCCAGGCGGGCCGGTCCCTCGTCGTCGAGTCCGGACGCGTAGCCGGAGAGGTCCGCGGCGATGTCGTTGACGAGCACGGCCAGCTCGGCGACCCGGCCCGCGAGCTCCTCCAGGTCGCGGTCCGAGCCCGCCTCCTGGTCCAGGGCCCGGTGCGCGGCGGCGATGAGCGCGGTCGCGTCCGCGCTGTCGCCGTCGGAGAACTCCCCGCCGCTCAGGGCCGCGTGCGCGGTCAGCGCCGCGGCGCGCAGCTGCTCCAGGTTGGTGAGCTTCTGGCTCTCCTGGTCGAGCCGTTCGTCCTCGCCGGGCTCGGGGTCCACCGCGTCGATCTCCTCGAGGGCGCCCTGCAGGGTCTGGGCCTCGAGGGCGCGTTCCCGGCCGTGCTCGGTGACCTCCCGCAGGGTCTGCTGCACGGTGCGGTACTCGGCGAGCAGCTCCCGGTAGCGCCGCAGGTCGGCCACGAGCTCCTCCCCCGCGTACTGGTCGAGGGCGTGGCGCTGGGCGGCCGCCGACTTCAGCCGCAGCTGGTCGGACTGCCCGTGCACCGCCACGAGGGTCTGCCCCACGGCCGAGAGCGTGCCCACGGGGGCGGAGCGGCCCCCGACGTGGGCCCGGCTGCGGCCCTCCGCCGTCACCGTGCGCGCCACGGTGACCAGGGCCTCGTCCGCATCGCCGACGGGCTCGACGTCGACGGCTCCGCCGGCGTCCTCGACGAGTGCCGCGGCCGGGTGCCCCGCCGGGACCCGCACCACCGCCTCGGCGACGGCGCGCGGGGCCCCCGAGCGCACGGCCCCGGCGTCGGAGCGGTTGCCGAGCAGCATCCCCAGCGCGGTGACCACCATGGTCTTGCCCGCGCCGGTCTCACCCGAGAGGATGCTCAGCCCCGGTCCGAGCGGCAGCACGGCGTCGGTGATGACGCCGAGGTCGTGGATGTGGATCTCCTCGATCATTCAGTCGGTCTCCGTCCTCTCGGGCGCGCTCCCGAGGGTCGCAGGGTCCGGGTCGTGGGGCATCTCGTGGCCCACCGTGGACTTCGGCAGCTCGGCCACCCGGCCCGCGCCGCCGGCGCCGACGGTGGACAGGGCGGCGGTCCGGGCCGCGGTCGTCTCCTGCGGGGGCACCGGTCCGCGCCAGCCCGTCGTGGGGAGCTCGAACTTCCGGACCAGCCGCTCGGAGAAGGGCGTGCGGTGCATCCGGGCGAGGTTGACCGCCTTCGGCGAGCGCACCACCTCGATCCGGGACCCGGGCGGCAGCTCGGTGGTCCGCCGGCCGTCGCACCACAGCACCCCCCGGGCGTCCGTGCGGGTGAGGACCTCCACGGCCATCATCGAGTTCGGGGAGATCACCAGCGGCCGGGCGAACAGGGCGTGGGCGCTCAGCGGGACGAGGAGCAGCGCCTCGACCTCCGGCCACACGACGGGCCCGCCCGCGGAGAACGCGTAGGCGGTGGAGCCGGTGGGGGTGGCCAGCACCACGCCGTCGCACCCGAAGGTGCTCAGGGGCCGCCGGTCCACCTCGACGACCACCTCGATCATCTTCTCGCGGTCGCCCTTCTCCACCGAGGCCTCGTTCAGCGCCCAGGTGTGCAGCACCTTCTTCTGGTCCTGCCACACGGTGACGTCGATGGTCATGCGCTGCTCCACCGTGTAGCGCCCGTCCACGATCGCCTCGACGGACTCGGCGAGGTCCGAGCGCTCGCTCTCGGCGAGGAAGCCGACGTGGCCGAGGTTCACGCCCAGCAGCGGGGTGTCCACGCTGCGCACCAGCTCGGCGGCCCGGAGGATGGACCCGTCCCCGCCGAGCACCATGACCAGCTCGATCTCCCGCAGCGAGACGTCCTCCTCGATGACCTCCACGGGCACGAGGGGCACCCCGTCCTCCTGGAGCGCCTCGAGGTCGGTGCGCGAGATCACCGGCACCAGACCGGCGTCGTGGAGCTGGAGGCAGGAGTCGCGCGCGGCGTCCTTGGCCTCCTGCCGGCCCATGTGGGCCATGACCAGGATCTTCCGGCTCACAGGATCCTCCCGTTCTGGGCTGCTCGGTGCACGCGGGCGTCGTCGGAACCGGGACCGGCCCGTGCTGCGCGCCGTGCCCGGGACCGGGCACCGCTCACCACCCTACGCGAGGGCGTGGACAGTCAGGGCGTGGCGCCCTCCACGTTCCGGCGGCACCACAGGAAGAACTCGTGGTTGCCGTCCTGACCGGGCAGCGGGCTGCGCTCCCGGCCCAGGACCGCGAGCCCGTGGGCGCGTGCGGCGGCGGCCACGGCGTCGACAGCCCGGGCCCGTTCCTGCTCGCTGGTGACCACGCCGGTGCGGGCGAGCCGGTCGGCGCCGACCTCGAACTGCGGCTTGACCATGAGCACCAGGTCACCGCCGGGCACGGTGGCGGCGGCCAGGGGGCCGACCACCAGGGTCAGCGAGATGAAGGAGAGGTCGCACACCGTCAGCTGGGCCGGGCCGCCGATGTCCTCGGGGCGCATCCAGCGCACGTTCGTGCCCTCGAACACCCGGACCCGGTCGTCCTGCCGCAGCGCGGGCACGAGCTGGTCGTGGCCGACGTCCACGGCGACCACCTCCCGGGCCCCGGCCCGCAGCAGCACGTCGGTGAAGCCCCCGGTGGAGGCGCCGGCGTCGAGGCACCGCCTGCCCGCCACGGTGATGTCCGGGAAGGCGGTCAGCGCGCCGGCCAGCTTGTGCCCCGCGCGGCTGACGTAGTCGGGGCCGTCCGCGGGCCGCACCTCCAGCCGGTCGCCGGCGCCCACACGGACGGAGGCCTTGGTGGCCGGCTCGCCGTTCACCAGCACCCTGCCCTCGGCGATCCAGCGGGCGGCCACGGTGCGGGAGCGGGCGAGCTCCCGGGTGGTCAGCTCCTGGTCCAGGCGCGCGCTCACCGGGACCCGCTCTGCTCCTGCCCCGCCTGCCGGCCGGGGACCAGTCCGGCCGGGACGGTCCCCGGCTCGGCGTTGAGCTCGGCGACGAGGTCGGCGTGCAGCTCCTCGTAGCGGCCGGGGTGCTCCGCGACGGGCAGGGCGTCCAGCTCCGCGGCCCGCTCGAGCACGGCGTCCACACGGTCGTGACCCGTCGGGGACGTCGTGCCGGCGTCGGAGCTCACGTCGCGGCCTCCCACTCCAGGACCGGGGCCACGGGTGCCTCCGCGTCGGGGTGCGCGGCCCACCAGGCCCCGCACGCGGCTCGCCACGCATCGAGGTCCTCCCGGGACCCCCGGATCCGCACCCGGGCGCCGTCCGTCTCGGCGGTCGCCGCCCCGCAGCGCGCCCGGTGGCCTCCGGGCGAGGCCGTGACCTCGACCTCCGGACAGGGGGCGAAGAGCTCCTCCAGGGTTCCGACGACGTGGTCGGGCCGCTCCGCGCTGCATGCGGCCAGGATGGTCTCGAGCGTGTCGACGCCGGTGAGCACCGCGACCGTGGCGAACCCGGCGGCGTTGCCGCCCCGGATGTCGGTGTCCAGCCGGTCCCCCAGGACCACGGGCCGAGTGCTGCCCGCGCGCTCGGCGGCGGTGCGGAAGATGGGGGCCTCCGGCTTGCCGGCCACCACCGGTGCCCGGTCGGTGGCGGCGGCGACCGCCGCCACCAGGGTCCCGTTGCCCGGGGCCAGGCCCCGCGCCTGCGGGATGGAGAGATCGGTGTTGGTCGCGACCCACAGCACGTCGGGATCGGCGAGGGTGTAGGACGCCTCGGCCAGCTGCGCCCAGCCGATGCCGGGGTCGAAGCCCTGGATGACGGCGCGGGGCTCCTCCTCCTGTGTGCGGACCGGCACGAGCCCCGCGTCAGCGACCACGTCCGAGAGAGCCTGCGACCCCGTCACGAGCACCTTCGTGCCGGCAGGCAGACGCTGCGCGAGCACCTCGGCGCCGGCCTGGGCCGAGCTCGCCACGCCCTCGGGACCCGTGGGCACGCCCAGGTCCGTGAGGTGGGCCGCGACCGCGGCGACGGAGCGGGAGGCGTTGTTCGTCACGTAGATCACGGGCACGCCCTCCGAGGAGATCCGGCGCAGGACCTCCGGCGCCCCCGGGATCGCGTGCGGACCGGCGTAGACGACGCCGTCCAGGTCGCTCAGGACCGCGTCGTAGCGGTCGAGGAGTCGCTCAGACATCCTCGGCACCGCGTTCCTCGCCGTCGTCGGACCGATCGTCCGGGGCGGCACCGTGGTCCTCGGGATCCAGGAGCTCCTCGTCGTCGTCCGGATCCAGATCGTGCTCCGAACCGCCCTCGAAGTCGTCGTCGGGATCCAGATCCCCCTCCGCGGCGCCCTCGGACTCCTCGGACTCCTCGTCGGCACCCTCCTCGGCCCCCTCGTCGAGGACGTCGTCGGGCTCGTGCTCCGTGCCGTCGATCGAGCTGTCGCCGGTGCCGCCGACCGGTTCCTCCCGCAGACCGGCCCGGGTGTCCTCGGGCACCGCGGCGGCCGCCGTGCCGGCGACGGTCGCGTCCTCCGCGGCGTTCTCCGGCTCGGCCAGGACGACGCCGTCGGACGGTGCCTGCTCGGTCTCGTCCTCGTCGTCGAAGTCGAGGATCTCCGGCTCGGCGAACTGGCCGAGCCCCAGCGCCGCCTCGGCCACCACGGCCTGTCGGTCCCAGGTGAGCGCCTCGCGTGCCCGGTCGACGCCCCGGAGCGCCTCGGCGTAGGCGCGGAACAGGCGCGGGCTGTAGGAGAAGCCACGGTTCTTGTCGAGCTGCGGGATGCTCAGCGCGTCGACGGCGCCCTGGGCGTCCCCCTGGTCACGGCGCATGCCGGCGAGCACGATGGCGAGCTCGACCCGCTCACTGGTCTCGAGGGACGCGGCGGCCTCGGACGTCGCGAGCTCGACCGCCTTGTCGGTGCGGCCCAGCGCGCGTTCGCAGTCGACCATGAGGGGAAGGTGGATCTCGGCGCCGGTCATCCGGCGGAACGTTCGCAGCTCCTTGAGCGCCAGCGCGTAGTCCCCCGCCTCGTAGGCCGCGATGCCCGTGGCCTCCCGGACGGCGGCAATGCGACCGCCGCGGCGGCCTGCGGCCTGCGCGTGCTCGAGGGCCAGCGCGGGGTCGTCGGACAGGTAGCGGCCTGCCATGACCAGGTGCTTGGCGACGGCCTCGGCGTTGCGGGGCTCCAGGGCCCCCAGCTGGGCGCGGGTCGGCTTGTCCAGCTCCCGTCCCGTGATGTCCTCGTCGATCTCGGGAGCCCGGTGACGGTGCGTGGAGACCTCCGTGCGGTCGTCACGGCGACCGCGGTAGCCCTCACCGCGGTCCGGGTAGCCACCACGCCGATCGTCCCTGCGGTCGTCACGCCGGTCACCACGCGGGGCGTACCCGCCCCGACGCTCACCCTGACCCTCCTCACGGCGCCCGCGGTAACCCTCTCCTTCACGGCGAGGCCCACGCTCACCCTGACGGTCGTCACGCCGGTCACCACGCGGGGCGTAGCCACCGCGACGCTCACCCTGACCCTCCTCACGGCGACCCCGGTGGCCGTCACCGCGGTCCGGGAAGCCACCACGCCGATCGTCACGCCGGTCATCGCGCCGGTCACCACGCGGGGCGTAGCCACCGCGACGGTCACCCTGACCCTCCTCACGGCGCCCGCGGTAGCCCTCACCATCACGACGAGGCCCACGCTCACCCCGGCCCTCGTCACGCCTCCCCCGGTAGCCCTCACCGCGGTCGGGAGAGCCACCACGCCGATCGTCGCGCCGGTCACCACGCGGGGCGTACCCGCCCCGACGCTCACCCTGACCCTCGTCACGCCGACCGCGGTAGCCGTCCGTCCGCCCCTCGCCGTCACGACGGGGCCCCCGCTCTCCGGCTCGGGCGTCACGACGCTCGCCCTGTCCCGGCCGCTGGTCACGGTAGCCCCCGCGATTCTCGCCCCGGCTGTCACCGCGTCGGTCATCCCGCCGATCACCGCGCGGGGCGTAGCCACCACGGCTCTCACCCTGGCGGTCGTCGCTCCGGCCCCGGAAGCCCTGCGAACGGCTCTCTCCACCGGGTCGTCCAGCGGAACGCTCGTCGTCGCGGGAGAAGCTGCGGCGGGGTGCGCCGCTCGAGCGGCCGCCGTCGCGTCGGGCGCCTGCGCCGGACCGGCGGTCGCCGGAACCGCGGTTCCGGCGATCGCCCTGGGAACCGTGCTGGGAAGACTCGGACACGTACCGCTCCTCTGTGCCGTCCGGAAAGGGCCGGCGCTCGTGGATGTCGAAGGGGACCGCACGCGGGTCCGCCAATTGATCGTCCTCCATTCTAAGGGAGGCCCGCCCGGGCCCTTTGCGGTTCGCCGGGCCTGCTCCGGGACCGATAATTGGCCCATGACCAAGAAACCCCTCACGTCCCACCTGCTGGTGCGCGTGCTCCTCGGCATCGTCCTGGGCATCGCCTGCGGGTTGTTCTTCCCCGAACCGCTCGCACGGGTGTTCCTGACGTTCAACGGCCTGTTCAGCGCCTTCCTCGGCTTCATCGTGCCGTTGCTCATCCTCGGCCTCGTCACCCCTGCCATCGCGGACCTCGGGCGGGGAGCCGGGAAGTGGCTGGGCATCACGGCAGGCATCGCCTATGCGTCCACGGTCTTCTCCGGAGTTCTCGCCTACCTCGTCGCGCGCGGCAGCTACCCCTGGCTGCTGGGCGGGCAGCAGGACGTCAACCCGCTGGCCAACCCGGAGGAGAGCGCGCTCACGGGGTACTTCGTCGTCGAGATGGAGCCCGTCTTCGGTGTCATGACCGCGCTGCTGCTCTCCTTCTGCCTGGGAGTGGGGATCACGCTCATTCCGGGTGACACCCTGCACCGGACCATGGACGACCTCCGGCGGATCATCATGCGGATCGTGGAGCTCGTCATCATCCCGTTGCTCCCCGTCTACATCTTCGGCATGTTCCTGGGCCTCAGCATGAACGGGCAGATCGCCGCCGTCATCTCGACCTTCTTCAAGGTCGTCGTGCTCGCCCTCGTCCTGACGATCGTCCTGCTGCTCGTCCAGTACGGGATCGCCGGCGCCTACGCCCGGCGCAACCCGCTGGTGCTCCTCAAGAACATGCTGCCGGCCTATGCGACGGCCCTGGGCACGTCCTCCTCCGCCGCCTCCATCCCGGTGACCCTCAAGTGCGCCGAGGCCAACGGGGTCAGCAAGCCGGTCGCCGGCTTCGCCGTCCCGCTGTGCGCCACCATCCACCTGGCCGGATCCACCATGAAGATCGTCCTGTTCTCGCTGGCCATCATGACGATCACCGGGATGCCCGTCGACAACCTGACCTACCTTGGCTTCGTCCTGATGCTGGGCATCACGATGGTGGCGGCCCCCGGCGTCCCCGGCGGGGCCATCATGGCCGCCGTGGGCATCATGCAGAGCATGCTGGGCTTCGACGAGACCGCGGTCGGTCTCATGATCGCCACCTACATCGCCATCGACTCGTTCGGCACGGCGACCAACGTCACGGGCGACGGCGCGATCGCCGTGGTCGTGGACAAGCTCGTCGGCAGGCGCAGCGACGTGGCGAAGATCGGCACAGAGCCGGACGACGCGCGGGTACTCGTCCCCGGGCGCTGACACGCCGTCGCCGTCCACGACAAAGGCCCCGACCACCTGGTCGGGGCCTTTGTCGTACCGTGCAGGTGGAGCCGTCGGTCAGGTCTCCACGGCCCAGTAGAGTTCCGTCACCATGTCCTCGGGATCGTCGCCCGGATGCGGCTCCGTCACGTAGACCTCCCACAGCGGCGCGGCGAGGCGCAGGTGCCGCTCCTGCGCCCATGCCCGCAGCTTCTCCCACGACGAGCCCAGCCCGTCGTAGTTGCCGCGGTGCGTGTAGGTCACCGCCCGGGTCGCGGGGATCCGCCCGACGACGACGGACCCCGCCGGCGCCACCTTGTGCTCCAGCGGGAACCCGACCTCGAGCTGGACGACCGGTCCGGGCTCCGAGTGGTAGAGCGACAGAGCCGGCCCGGCTGGGCGGAGCTCACCGCGGTCGATCCGCTGACCCAGCTCGTGGAACGCGGCATCGAAGAACTCCCGCAGCTCGGACATCGGCACCTCCCCCGCCACGACCGCGGTCGTCTGCTCACCCACGTCCACGACCCGTGGTTCCTCGGCATTTCGCCGCATGGCTCCCCCTCGAGACCGTCGGATCCGCGTTCTCCGACGATAGGCCGACGACGGGCATGGGGAAAGGCCCCGCACCGGTTCCGGTGGGGGCCTGGGGGGTGTCGGTGGCGCGGGGGGCCGCGCCGGCCGGTGCTGTGGGTCGAGCCGGCAGCGGGCAGGGGGGCAGGCCCCGCACCGGTGGGTGGGGGCCTGGGGGTCGGAGTGTCGGGTGTGGTGCCCGGTGGTGCTCAGGGTGTGGGGAGCCCCCGCACCGGGTGGTGCGGGGGCTCGACCCTGGGTGTGGTCCGGCGGTGTCCTACTCTCCCACACCCTGGCGGGTGCAGTACCATCGGCGCTGTGGGTCTTAGCTTCCGGGTTCGGGATGGGACCGGGCGTTTCCCCCACGCTATGACCGCCGTAACTCTGTCTCCCCGCCGTGGTCCCTGGCCGGTGGGCCGGGGTGGGGGGGAAATCTGGTCACAGTGATGACTGTGGATGCAATTGTGCGGTTGGTGCAACCGTGACCCCGGGGGGGTTGTTGGTTGGGAGCCGTATAGTGGACGCGGTGTTCTGCGGTGTCCCCGTGCCCCCCGTGTGCCGGTGGTACTGCACCCGCCAGGGTGTGGGAGAG
>NZ_LDNX01000068.1:0-3349 GCF_001027955.1 Kocuria sp. SM24M-10
GGCTGATCGCCAAGATGGAGCACGCCGGCGTCTCCAAGCCCGTGGTCGGCGTGACGGTCCCCACCGGGTACTCCTTCAACCTGGACGGCACCGCGATCTACCTGACCATGGCCGCCCTGTTCGTCGCCTCCGCCATGGGCAACCCCCTGGCCCTGGGCGAGCAGATCTCCCTGCTGGTGTTCATGATCATCGCCTCCAAGGGCGCCGCCGGCGTCACCGGCGCCGGACTGGCCACCCTCGCCGGCGGGCTCCAGTCGCACCGCCCGGACCTGGTCGACGGCGTGGGCATCATCGTGGGCATCGACCGGTTCATGTCCGAGGCCCGCGCCCTGACGAACTTCACCGGCAACGCCGTCGCCACCCTGCTGATCGGCAAGTGGACCCGGGAGCTCGACCTCGACCAGGTCGAGCGCGTGCTCTCCGGCCAGGACCGGTTCGACGAGTCCACCATGGCCGCGCACTCGCACGGCGCCCCCGAGCAGGACGCCGGCGCCGACGGCGCCGGTGTCGAGGACTCCGTGGCCGAGAAGGTCGAGGCCGCCGCCGGCACCCGCTGAGCACCACCTCCTGCCGACGGGACGACAGCGCCCGCCGGACCCCACCGGGTCCGGCGGGCGCGGTCCGTCCGTCTCCCGGCCCCGCCCCGCCGCCCCGGCAATTCGGGACCGGCAGGCGGCGGCGGTACCCTGGTAGCTGATCGAGTCCAGGAAAACCCCAGGTCGGCCCCACCGGCCCGGGCCGCCCCGCGCCCGGGCCGGCCCGGGCGCGCCAGCGACCACGAACGAAAGAGCGGTGCCACGAGTGAGCCAGCGAAGCGACGAGAGGATCCCCGGAACGGGCGAGACCGCGGCGGGAGCCCTGGGCCCCACCGGCCGTCCCGTCCGCGACTTCCCCGAACCGCCCGAGCTGTCCGCCCACGGGCCCGCCCGGATCATCGCGATGGTCAACCAGAAGGGCGGGGTGGGCAAGACCACGTCCACCATCAACCTCGGGGCCGCGCTGGCGGAGCTGGGGCGGAAGGTCCTGCTCGTCGACTTCGACCCGCAGGGCGCGCTCTCCGCCGGCCTCGGCGCGAACCCGCACGAGCTCGAGCTGACGGTCTACAACGTGATGATGGACCGCTCCGTGGACGTGTGGGACGTGGTCCAGGAGACCGACGTCGAGGGCGTGGACCTGCTCCCCGCCAACATCGACCTCTCCGCGGCCGAGGTGCAGCTGGTCACCGAGGTGGCCCGGGAGCAGGTCCTGGCCAGCGCGCTGCGCAAGCTCGAGGAGCACTACGACGTCATCATCATCGACTGCCAGCCCTCGCTGGGGCTGCTGACCGTCAACGCGCTGACCGCCGCCCACGGCGTGGTCATCCCGCTCATCGCCGAGTTCTTCGCGCTGCGCGCCGTGGCGCTGCTCGTGGACTCCATCGAGAAGGTCCAGGACCGGCTCAACCCGCGCCTGCAGATCGACGGCGTGCTCGCCACGATGTTCGACTCCCGGACGCTGCACTCCCGGGAGGTCATGGCCCGGATCGTCGACGCGTTCGGGGACAAGGTCTTCGACACGGTCATCAAGCGCACCGTGAAGTTCCCGGACGCGACGGTCGCCGCCGAGCCCATCCTCTCCTTCGCCACGGCCCACCAGGGCGCGGAGTCCTACCGCCAGCTGGCGCGGGAGCTGATCTCGCGCGGCGGCGCGCCCTGATGCACCCCGAGGAGCTGCCGGAGCCCAGCGGGCCCGGTGGCTTCACGGTGCAGCTGGAGGACTTCGCCGGGCCCTTCGAGGTCCTGCTTTCCCTGATCGCCAAGCACGAGATGGACATCACCCGGATCGCGCTGTCCACCGTCACCGACGAGTTCCTCCAGTACGTGCGGGCCCTGCACGAGTCCGGGTCGGTCCGCGCCCTCGACGAGGCCAGCGAGTTCCTCGTGGTCGCCGCCACCCTCCTGGACCTCAAGGCCGCCCGGCTGCTGCCGCGCGGCGAGGTCGAGGACGAGGAGGACGTGGCCCTGCTGGAGGCCCGGGACCTGCTCTTCGCCCGGCTGCTGCAGTACAAGGCCTTCAAGGAGGTCGCCGGTCTGCTCGACGAGCGGCTGCGGGCCGAGTCCGCCCGCCTGCCCCGGGTGGTGCCGCTGGACCCGGAGGTCGCCGCCGTCCTGCCCGAGCTCGACTGGCGGACCACCCCCGAACAGTTCGCCGAGATCGCCCGTGCGGTGTTCGCGGCCAGGCCGGGGACGCCCCCCGAGGTCGGCGTCGACCACCTGCACGGGGCCGCCGTCTCCGTCCGGGACGAGGCCGAGGCCCTGCTGGTCCTGCTCGGCGACGGCCGGCCGCGTTCCTTCCACGCGCTGGTGGCCGAGGCCGGGTCCACCCTGGCGGTGGTCGTCCGGTTCCTGGCGCTGCTGGAGATGTTCCGGGACGCCGTGATCGAGCTGTCCCAGGAGGCCCCGCTGGGGGAGCTCACGGTGCGCTGGACCGGTGCCGGCAGCGGGTGGACCGTCGAGCGCCTCACCACGGACGACACCGGCGTGGCCGGCGCCGGCGCGCCCGGACCGGCGGCGGACCCGGTCCCCTCGTCCGTGGGGTCCGCGGCGGGGGTGCCCGCGTGAGCGCCGTGCCGGAGGCCGGTCCGGACTTCGAGGCCCTGCCCGGGGGCCTGAAGGCCGCCGTCGAGGCGATCCTGATGGTCGCCGACGAGCCCGTCGGCGAGTACGAGATCGCCGCCGCGCTCGTGGTCCCCGTCGCCTCGGTGCAACGGGTCCTGGACCGGCTGCGCGCGGAGTACGACGGCCGGGCCGCGGATCTGGGGTATGCTGGAACGTTGGAGCCGCGCGGCTTCGAGCTGCGCAGCACCGGTGCCGGATGGCGGATCTACTCCCGCAGCGAGTTCGCCCCGGTCGTCTCCGCGTTCGTCGCGGAGGGGCAGACCGCCCGGTTGTCCCAGGCGGCCCTGGAGACCCTGGCCGTGGTGGCGTACCGCCAGCCCGTGAGTCGAGGACGGATCTCCGCGATCCGCGGGGTGAACGTCGACGGCGTCGTCCGCACCCTCGTGCAGCGGGGGCTGATCCGCGAGCTCGAGCGGGACGGCGAGTCCGGGGCCGTGCTCTACGGCACCACCACGTTCTTCCTGGAGAGGATGGGCATCGGGTCGCTCGACGAGCTCCCGGACATCGCCCCTCACCTGCCGGGCATCGATCAGATCGACCACTACGAGGACTGAGACACCACCATGGCCACACCACGTTCATCATCCGGCCGCCCCGGACCCGGCGGCCGCCGCGGCCCCGGCTCCCAGGGCGGGAAGCCCCGGAGCGGCCAGGGCGGCCCGTCCGTCCCGGGCGGGCGCGGCGGCACCGGC
>NZ_LDNX01000069.1:0-63234 GCF_001027955.1 Kocuria sp. SM24M-10
GGGTCGATGCTCGCGGTGGCCGCGACCGCGTTCTCGATCACCATCTCGGTGGTCGCCACGGCGAGCTCCACGTACGGGCCGCGGCTGGTGCGCAACTTCATGGCGGACCGCGGCAACCAGGTGGTGCTGGGCGTGCTGGTCTCCACCTTCATCTACGCCCTGCTGGTGCTGCGCACGATCCGCTCCGCCTCCGACGACCTGGCGCAGCCGTTCGTCCCGCACCTGGCCGTCAACCTGGCCGTCCTGCTGGCCGTGGCGGACGTGGCCCTGGTCGTGTACTTCATCCACCACATCGCCGACTCCGTCCAGGTGGACACCCTGGTCCACGGGGTGCGCCGGCGCCTGCTGGCCGTGATCGAGCGGTGGCACCCGGAGGAGCCGCCCGAGGAGCTGATCCGGACCGCCGGGGGCCGGTCCGGTGGGGGACGGGTCCGCGCGGACGCCGTCGGCTACCTCGTCAGCGTGAACTTCGAGCGGCTGCGCTCCCACGCCGACGAGCAGGACGTCTTCGTGGAGCTCGTTCCCCGGGTGGGCGACCACGTCCTGCCCGAGGAGCCCCTGTTCCGGGTCCGGCCCGAGCACCGGGCGGAGGAGCTGGCGGAGCGGCTGCGGCACTGCGTGGTGCTCGGCGACTCCCGCTCGGCGGACCAGGACGTGCGGTTCGCGGAGCAGCAGGTCGTCGAGCTGGCGGTGCGGGCGCTGTCGCCGAGCACCAACGACCCCTACACCGCGGTCAACGCCATCGAGGAGGTCGCGGCCGGCATCGTCACGGCCGTCTCCCGCCCGCTGCCCGGCAACACGGTGGTCGTGGACGGGGTGCACCGCCTCCGCTACGGGGTGGTGGGCCTCGACGAGATCGTGGACATGCCCTTCGACCAGATCCGCCCGCACGCGACCGGGCACGTCAGCGTCCTGCTGGCCCTCGTGGACCTCGCCGCCCGGATCGGGTCCGCGACCGTGCACCCCTCGGTGGAGCGGCAGGTGCACGAGCACGTCGACGTGCTGCTCGGTCAGTTCCGGGACAGCGGCCCGAACCCGCGGGACCTCGCCCGCGTGGAGCACCACGTGGCGGCCCGGCTGGGCGGCTGAGCCGGGCCGGGAGCCCTACCGTCGGCGCAGCCGCGGCACGCGGCGCAGGAGCAGGGCCACGACCACGGAGGTGGCGCCCAGCAGGGCGGCGCCGATCCCGGCGGACAGGTGCACCCCCGCCTCGAAGGCCGCCACCGCCGAGGCGAACAGCTGGTCGGCCGTGGCCGGGTCCAGGGCTCCCGCGACGTCGACCGCCCCGCCCAGGGTCTCCGCCGCGGTGGCGGCCTGGTCCGGGGCGAGGCCCGGCGGCGGCACCACCCGGTGGGCGTAGGTGGCCGTGACGGCCGTGCCCAGCACGGCCACGCCCAGTCCCGCCCCGAGCTCGTAGGCGGTCTCTGAGATCGCCGAAGCCGCGCCGGCCTGTTCAGGAGCGACCTCGGAGAGGATCAGGTCCCCCGCGATCGTCTGGGCCGCCCCGGACCCCAGCCCGATCACCATCAGGGCCACGACGAGGACCGCCCCGCCGGAGAGGTCCCCGAGCAGCACCAGCAGGAATCCGGCGGCCATCACGAGCAGGCCGCCGCCGAGCACGAGCGCCGGGCGGACGAAGCCGACCACGTGCACCGCCAGCAGCCCCGAGACGATGGTCACGGCCGCCCCCGGCAGCAGGGCCAGGCCCGCCCGCATGGGCGGGACGCCCTCCACCAGCTGCAGGTACTGGGAGACGAAGAAGAGGAAGCCGATGAAGGTCGTCGAGGCCACCAGGTTGTTGAGCAGCCCGCCGGTGAACGGCGCGTGGCGGAACAGGCGCAGGTCGAGCATCGGCACCGGACGGCGCAGCTGACGGCGCACGAACAGGGCGCCCGCGGCGGCGGCCAGCAGGACCGCCGCGGCCACGGCCGGGGAGGGCCCGTGCGCGCCGAGGTCCTTGAGACCGTGGACCAGGGCGACCATCGCCGTCATGATCAGCGCCGCGCTGGGCACGTCCACCGGCCCCGGGGCCGGGTTGCGGGACTCCGGCACCAGGACCGGGGCCAGGACCAGCAGGGGCAGCAGCACCGGCACGGCGATGAGGAAGACGGAGCCCCAGCGGAAGTGCTCCAGCAGGAACCCGCCCAGCACGGGGCCGAGGGCCCCGCCCGCGGAGAACCCCGTGGCCCAGACCGCGATGGCGGTCCGCCGCTGGGTGGGGTCGTGGAAGATGTTGCGCAGCAGGGACAGGGTGGCCGGCATCAGCATGGACCCGAAGAGCCCCAGCAGCGCGCGGGCCGCCACGAGCGCCCCTCCGGTGGGCGCGAACGCGGCCAGCGCCGACACCACCGCGAACCCGGTGCTCCCCACCAGCAGCAGCCGGCGGCGCCCCACCCGGTCCCCGAGCGACCCCATCGGCACGAGCAGCCCGGCCAGCACCAGCGGGTAGGCGTCCACCATCCACAGCAGCTGGGTGCCGGTGGGGCGCAGCTCCCGGGAGATCTCGGGCAGCGCGAAGTTCAGCACCGTGTTGTCCACGGAGATCAGCAGGACCGGCAGCATCAGCACCACGAGGGCGGCCCACTCCCGGGCGCCGGCGCGGGCGGGAGCTGCGGTGGCCGGGAAGGGCATGGCGGGGCGGGCCTCCTTCCGGGGCGACGGGTGTGGGCACCATCCTCGCAGAGCTCTCCCGGCGGGAGCGCCGCACTAGACTTCTCGGGAAGGCCGGCCGGACGAGCCCGCCCGGCCCGCAGCGACGGAGAGAGGTCCCCGATGGTCGAGCCGGTTCCCACGAGCGCGATGTCCGACGCCGCCCCAGGTGTCTCCGAGCAGTACCAGGCGGTCCGGGACCGTGTGCTGGAGCTGCGCGAGGACTACGACCGGGCCCGGGAGGAGTTCCGCTGGCCGCGGATGGAGCACTTCAACTTCGCCCTGGACTGGTTCGACCACGTGGCCCGGGGCCCCGGGCGGGGGAGCCGGGACGCCCTGTGGATCGTGGCCGCCGACGGCTCGGAGCAGCGGCGCACCTTCGCCGAGCTCGCCGAGTCCTCGGCCCGCACCGCGAACTGGCTGCGGGGCCTGGGGGTCCGCCGCGGCGATCGCGTCCTGCTGATGCTGGGCAACCAGCTGGAGCTGTGGGAGACCCAGCTCGCGGGGATGAAGCTGGGGGCGCCGCTGATCCCGACGGCCGTCATGATGCCGTCCGCGGACCTGCAGGACCGGGTCCGGCGGGGCCGGGTCTCCTGGGTCGTGACGGACGCCGCCAACGCCCCGAAGTTCGCCGAGGTGGACGGGGACTACGGTCTCGTCGTCGTGGGCGGGGACGCGGAGGTGGAGGCGGTGCGGGGGCAGCTGCCCGGGCGGGAGGTGCGCCGCTACGCCGACTCCGCCGGCGCGGACGCCGTGTTCGTCCCCGAGGGGGTCACGCGCTCCCGGGACCCGCTGCTGCTGTACTTCACCTCCGGGACCACGTCGCAGGCCAAGCTCGTGGAGCACACCCACTACTCGTACTCGTTCGGGCACCTCTCCACCGTCTACTGGATGGGCCTGCGCCCCGGGGACGTGCACCTGAACATCGCCTCGCCCGGGTGGGGCAAGCACTCGTGGTCGAACTTCTTCGCCCCGTGGATCGCGGAGGCCACCGTGTTCATCCTCAACCAGGACCGCTTCGACGCGGTGGGACTGATGGAGCAGATGGGCCGCGCGGGCGTCACCAGCTTCTGCGCCCCGCCCACCGTGTGGCGGATGCTCATCCAGGCCGATCTGCACCGCGTCCAGGACCCGCCCGTGTCCGCGGTCTCCGCCGGGGAGCCGCTGAACCCCGAGGTGATCCGCCGGGTGCAGGAGGCGTGGGGCGTGACGATCCGCGACGGCTACGGCCAGACGGAGACCACGCTGCAGATCGCCAACACCCCCGGCCAGCCGGTGGTGCCCGGCGCCATGGGCAGGCCGCTGCCGGGCTTCGTCGTCGAGCTCCTGGACCCGCGCACGGGCGCGCCCGCCGAGGAGGGCGAGATCTGCCTGAAGGTCGACGACGATCCCCCCGGGATCATGGCCGGCTACATCGACGAGCCCGAGCGCACCGCCGAGGTCGTCCAGGACGGCTGGTACCACACCCGGGACATCGCCCGCCGCGACGAGCACGGGGTCTACACGTACGTGGGGCGCACCGACGACGTCTTCAAGGCCTCGGACTACCGGATCTCCCCGTTCGAGCTGGAGTCGGTGCTCATCGAGCACCCCGCGGTCGCGGAGGCCGCCGTGGTCCCGGCCCCGGACCCCGTCCGGCACGCCGTGCCGAAGGCCTACCTGGTGCTCGCCGCCGGGGCGGAGCCCACCCGGGAGCTCGCGGGGGAGATCCTCCGCTTCGCCCGGGAGAACCTCGCCCCCTACAAGCGGGTGCGCAGGGTCGAGTTCACCGACCTGCCGAAGACGATCTCGGGCAAGATCCGCCGCGTGGTGCTGCGCGAGCGCGAGCAGGCCGCGGACCGCCCGGCGGCCGGCACACCGGCGGCGCCTCCCGCCGACGGCCTGGGCATCGAGTACACCGAGGCGGACTTCCCGGGGCTGCGCGGCTGAGCGGCAGCGCGCCCGGTGCCTCCGGCAGGGGCCCCGGGCGCGCAACGTGACGTCACCCCGTGTCCCGGACCGGTGCCGCACGGGGGACGTGGCAGGGTCGATCTGTCCCCACTTCGTGCCACGTTTGTCGATGCAAATGAATGGAGTCGGCGTCTCGAGGCCGGGAAAACGCCGATGTGGCAAGCACAAACACATGCGAAAACGTCGATGTCCACCGTTCTGCATATGACGTCGGCCGCCGTGACAGGTCATGGAAACCCTGCCACCATGGAGTCAATTGGTTCACCCGATGGGGCAGAACCAACTGATCCGTCGGGGGGCGGATCGACCGCGGTTCATCGGGGGATGGGCCGCCCGCACGCAGGCATCGGGGGGTGCCGGTGCGACCGGTTCATCGGGGGGTGAACCGACACGGGAGCACCGCTGGGGGGCGGTACTCCCACCAGGCGAGTCTCTGCTCGCCACCGGCCGACAGGCCGGACGATGCGCCCGTTGCGGGGGCCATCCGTTCCGACGGATGGGCAACGGGCGCATCGCTCTGTCCGGGCCCGGCCGGTGGCGCCGGGCGGTGCGCCGTGCTGCACCGCCCGGCGACCGCCGCGCCACGGCGTCGGTGGACCCTGGAAGACTGGGTCCCATGACGACTTCCCCGGCTTCCGACACAGCCCAGGCCACTGCCCAGGACACCGCCCTGCGCGAGGACGCGCTGGGGCTGCTGCGTGCGCTCACCGGCCGGGCCGACGCCGCCTTCCACCCCGGGCAGTTCGAGGCGATCGAGGCCCTCGTGGGGCACGGCCGGCGCGCCCTGGTGGTGCAGCGCACCGGGTGGGGCAAGTCCGCGGTCTACTTCCTCTCCGCCCTGCTGCTGCGGGCGCGCGGGCGGGGCCCGACCCTGATCGTCTCCCCGCTGCTGGCCCTGATGCGGGACCAGGTCGCCGCCGCGGCCCGGGCGGGAGTGCGGGCGGCCGCCATCAACTCCGCCAACGCGACCGAGTGGGGGCAGATCTCCGCCCAGCTGGAGGCCGACGAGCTCGACGTCCTGCTCGTCTCCCCGGAGCGGCTGAACAGCCCGGTGTTCCGGGAGCAGCAGCTGCCGCAGCTGGTGGCCCGGCTCGGGCTGCTGGTGGTGGACGAGGCGCACTGCATCTCGGACTGGGGCCACGACTTCCGCCCCGACTACCGCCGGATCCGCGACCTGATCGCGCGCCTGCCCGAGGAGGTCCCGGTGCTGGCCACGACCGCCACCGCCAACGAGCGGGTGGTCGCCGACGTCGAGGAGCAGCTGGGGGTGCGGCCCGGCGGCACGAGCACGGGGGAGGTCTTCACCCTCCGGGGCCCGCTCTCCCGGGCGTCCCTGCGGCTGGGCGTGCTGGACCTGCCCTCGGCCACGGCCCGGCTCGCGTGGCTGCTCGAGCACGTCGAGTCCCTGCCGGGCAGCGGGATCATCTACGCGCTCACGGTGGGGGCCGCCGAGGACACCGCCCAGGCGCTCTCCGACGCCGGTCTGCCGGTGCGGGCCTACACCGGGCGCACGGACCAGGGCGAGCGGGAGGAGCTCGAGGCCGCGCTCAAGGAGAACCGGGTGAAGGCCCTGGTGGCCACCTCGGCGCTGGGCATGGGCTTCGACAAGCCGGACCTCGGGTTCGTGGTCCACCTGGGCGCGCCGTCCTCGCCGGTGGCCTACTACCAGCAGGTGGGCCGTGCCGGGCGCGCCACCGACAACGCCGACGTCCTGCTGCTGCCCGGGACGGAGGACCGGCAGATCTGGGAGTACTTCGCGACCGCCTCCATGCCCACGGAGCAGAAGGCCACCGCCGTCCTCGGCGAGCTGGCCGCCGCGGGAGGCGCCCTCTCCGTGGCCGTCCTGGAGTCCCGCGTGGACGTCCGGCGCAGCCCGCTCGAGCTGATGCTGAAGGTCCTCGCCGTCGAGGGCGCGGTGGAGCGCGTGCAGGGCGGCTGGCTGGCCACGGGCGCACCGTGGCGCTACGACGCCGAGCGCTACGGCCGGATCGCCGCCGCCCGGGTCGACGAGCAGAACGCCATGCTGGACTACGAGCGCACCACCGGGTGCCGCATGGAGTTCCTCGCCCGGCAGCTGGACGACCCCACGGCCGCCCCGTGCGGGCGGTGCGACACCTGCGCCGGTCCGTGGTACCCCACGACCGTCGACGAGAGCGCCACAGACTCCGCCGGGGCGGCGCTGACCCGGGTGGGCGTCGTGGTGGAGCCCCGGGCGCAGTGGCCCACGGGGATGCCGCGGCTCGGCGTGGACGTCAAGGGCCGGATCCCGGAGGACGAGCGCTGCGCCGAGGGCCGGGCCCTCGCCCGGCTCACGGACCTGGGCTGGGGCAACCGGCTGCGCGAGCTGTTCCGCACCGACGAGCAGGGCGCTCCTGTCGACGGGCCGGTGGACCCGGCCCTGGGCCGGGCCTGCGTGCAGGTCCTCGCCGAGTGGCGCTGGGCGGACCGGCCCGCAGCGGTCGTCTCGGTCCCGTCCCGCTCCCGGCCGCGGCTCGTGCGCTCGCTGGCGGAGGGCATGGCCGGGGTCGGCCACCTGCCCTACCTCGGGGAGCTCGACGTCCCCGAGGGGTTCCCCACCGGCGGGCACGGCGGCAACAGCGCCTACCGGCTGGCGGCCGTGTGGGAGAAGTTCCAGGTGGGTCCGGGACTCGCCGAGGAGCTGGACCGGCTCGGCGGACGGCCCGTGCTGCTGGTCGACGACCTCGTGGACAGCCGCTGGACCCTGGCCGTGGCCGCCCGCGCCCTGCGCCGGGCCGGCTCCGGGCCGGTGCTGCCGTTCGTGCTGGCCGCCCAGGGCTGAGCCGCGGGGAGGGGTGGGGGAGGGGGAGCGGCCGGACCCGGTCTTGTACGCTGTCCTGCGTGTCCTCCGCTCCCACGCCGCTCGTCGACGTCATCATTCCCGTGCATAGCACCAGCCGCCCCGTGGGCCGGGCGGTGGCGTCCGTAGTGACCGGTGGCCTCGGCGTCGGGGGCGCCGGCGGCGTCCGGATCACGGTGGTGTGCCACAACCTGGATCCCGAGCCGGTCCTGGCGGCCATCGCCCCGGAGCACCGCGACCTCGTCACCGTGCTGGAGTGCCGGGACGGGCGCCGCAGTGCAGCCGGTCCCCGGAACCTGGGACTGGCCACCACGGACGCGCGCTACGTCAGCTTCCTGGACAGCGACGACACCCTGGACCCGGGTGCTCTCGCCCGCTGGGTCGAGCTGGCCGAGGAGCACGGTTCGAACGCTGTGGTCCCGTGGCTGACGCGCAGTGGCGGCGGCCACGTCCGTACCCCGGTGACGCGGCCGGGCAAAGCGCGCGACCTCGACGTCGTGCGGGATCGGGTGCTCTACCGCACCAGTGCCTTCGGTCTGGTGAGGACGGAGACGGCGCGAGCTCTCGGACTGCTCTTCGACGGCAGGCACGGCACCGCGGAGGACCAACAGTTCGCCCTCCGCCTCTACGTCGACGGAGGACGCATCGACTACGCACGCGGCCGCCCCGGCTACATCGTCTGGGACGACGCCGGCGACCGTGTGACGTCAGACCCGCGGCCGCTCGAGCAGGAGATGGCCGCCTTCGTGGACCTCGCGGCCTCCGATTGGTTCCGCGCACATCCGCTGCCGTTGCGTCGATCGTTCGTCGTCAAGGTGCTCCGGGTGCACCTGTTCGGCCACGTCGACTCCCGGGCCGGCCGCTGGACCACAGAGGACGCCGTGGCTGCCGCAGGGGCCGTTCGAGCGCTGCTGCGGTCGGGGCCCGGTGCGGAGGAGGCCATGGCCCGGGCGGACCGGGACCTGCTGGACCTGCTGCTGGCCGGCACGACCGTCACGGACCGGATCCGGGGCGCCGCTGACAGGAGGCGGCGTTTCGGCAGACCGGCCACGCTGTTCCCGCGCAGGCTGTCGCGCACCTTCCACCGCGACGGGTCGTTACGGTTCATGGCCGCCTCCCTGCTCGCCTGAGAGGTTCTCGGGTCCGTGCCGCAGTGCGGCCTCGCCTGCCCGGAGGGGGGTGTGGTCCCTGCCCTGCTCAGCCCCGCCGCCCTCGTGCGGCGAGAGCATGCAGCGCCGGGCCGAGATCGCGCCAGGAAATCCCCGCCCAGATGGCGAGGAACCCGGCCGTCACCGCCGAGGCCTGCCACCAGGTGGGGTCTCCCGGCAGCACCGCCAGCCCGCTGAGGACGAGCGCGTAGCCGGCGACGATGCGAAGGAGCAGGTTCGCCCACGGCATGGCGTCCATGCGCCAGACGACCACGAGGGGCACAACCGCGGCGAGCGCGGTGCCCGCAAGATAACCGACGGCTGAGGCGGTGACGCCCATGGTCGGGGCCAGAACGTAGATCGTGGCGACGCCCACGACGAGACCTGCGCCGTTGGCGAGAGCCAGCACCCTCACCCCCCACGAGACCGTGCCACTCAGGCGGGAGTTGGCCGCGTTGAAGCTCGTGAACGACACCGCGGCGAACAGGAGCACGAGCATCGGCGCGCCTTCGACGAATTTCGGTCCGTAGACCACGCGGAGAAGCGTGTCGGCCCAGAAGATCCCGACCGCGAAGACCGGCAGGAACACCGTGACCATGATGCGCATGATGCGGTCCACCTGCGAGCGCAGGCCCTCGAGGTCCCCGGAGCCGTACATCCGCGCGACGCTGGGGGACAGTGCCGTCAGCATGGATCCGGACAGCATGCTCGCCGGTGTCGCCAGAGCCACGGCGGCGGCATACAGCCCGTGGGCGTCGCTGTCGTCGACAGTGCGGCCGATGATCACGGACAGCTGGAGCAAGCCCGTGGAGGTGAGCAGGTGCGCCGAGGTCCAGGCGGTGAAAACCAGCATCTCCCGCCGCAGTGCCGGATCCAGGGCCGTGCTGGAACGTCGCGGCCACGCCGGCAGGGCGTAGCTCAGGTACCCGAGGATCAAGGGGGCGAGCAGCCACGGGGTCCAGCCGGCCAGCAGGACGAGGGACAACGAGGTCAGGCTGATGACCGAGCTGATGGTGTCCCACGCCGTCGTCGTCACGAACTGGTTGTTGCCCGTGCGCACCCCGCGCACGAAGTTGTAGGCGGACAGTGCGATGAGCAGCATGCCTGCCGAGACCGCATAGTGCCAGGGCAGGTGCAGGCTGAAGGCCGCCCACACGGCGGCGACGACGGCGAGGACGGTCGTCGCCGCGGCCACGTTGCGTGCCGCGAAGGCGCCCACCGCCGCCTGCTCGGCAGGATCCTGACGTGAGCGTGCCATGGCCGTGAACTTGGAGACGGTCGTCCCCCCGGCCTGCGGCCACAGCAGCACCAGCAGAGAGGCCAAGGCGATCACCGTGGTGACATCACTCAGTGCTTGCTGGCCGAGCAGCCGACCCACCAGGATGCTGTAGCCGAGCCGGGTCAGACCCTGCACGAACACCGCGAGGACGGTCAGGGCGAACGCCGATCCGAGCGGGTTGTCGGTGTTCTCGTGATTGGGCGGGGGGAAGAGGATGGCGCGGAAACGGGGCGTCATGAGGTCGTCCTGGGGGCACGGGAGTTCATCGGAGCCGAGTCTAGCGGGGGCCGCTAGAGTGGGGGCCGAGCCCGCCCGGGCCCCACACCGTCGGAAGGTCCTCCTGCATGCGCTCTCTCGTGGTCACCGCCTGGTTCCCGGACCGGGACGTGCCCAGCCGCACCCCGTTCGTCCTGGAGCACTGCTGGTCCCTGCAGGAGGCCGGTCACGAGGTCGCAGCCGTGCACGTCGTCATCGGTCGGACCCGCAGGGAGAGCGTCCGGGAGGTCTACCAGGGCGTGCCTGTCACCCGGGTGTGGCTCGACGTCACGGACCCCCTGAGCTACGTCCTCGTCGCCCGCACGATCTCCCAGGGCCTTCGCGGGGCGGACGTCCTCCACACCATGGCCTTCTCGGCCGTCCTGCTCGCCGGTCCCTCCTGGGTGCTGCGCCGTCGCCCTTGGGTGCACACCGAGCACTGGAACGGAGTCGTCGCCCCGGCCAGCGTGGGCCCGCACTGGGAACGGCTCGCGTGGTCCCGTCATGCCCTGCGGCTGCCGCACGCCGTGACCGGGGTGACCCGGGAACTCGCGGACGAGATGGCCCGCTTCGCCCGGCCACGGGCCACGCACGTGGTGCCCTGCGTGGTGGACCACCCACGCCCGGTGCTCCCATTCCCGCCCGCGCCCCCTCTCCGGCTGGTGGGCGTGGGCGCCTTCATCGAACGCAAGCAGCCCCTGCTCGCCCTCGAAGTCGTCGCCCGGCTCGTCGAACGGGGCACCGACGTTCGCTACACCATGGTCGGCACGGGGCCGTTGCTGGAGAGGGCGCGGCATCGGGCCCGGGAGCTGGGCATCGCGGACCGCGTCGTGTTCACCGGTGCCGTGGCGCCGTCTCGGGTGGTCGAGGAGATGTCCTGCGCGCACGTCTTCTTCCTGCCCAGCGCGCAGGAGAACTTCTTCACCGCGGTCGCCGAGTCCCTCGCCGCGGGCCGGCCCGCGGCCGTGCCGCTCAGCGGCGGCTTCGACGACTACTGCAACGACGAGAACTCGGTACTCACCGACAGCTGGGACCCCGACGTCCTTGCCGACGCGGTCCTGCGGGCGTGGGACCGCTTCCGGGACACGGATCCGGCGCGGATTGCGGACACCGTGCGGGAACGCTTCTCCCGGGGCGCCGTCGGAGCGCTCTTCAGCGAACTCTACGGGCAGCTGGTGCGCCGCTGACCGCGCGGCTTTGACCGGCCGCCCGTCGTGGCCTTAAGCTGGCCTGTGTTGTCCTCCGGCACGGTGGACAACGGATGGAGACGTGCCAGAGCGGCCGAATGGACTTCACTGCTAATGAAGGGTCGGGGTTAAACTCGACCGGGGGTTCAAATCCCCCCGTCTCCGCGCTCGTGATGTCGCAGGACATCGAAAACACCCCGGACCAGTGGTCCGGGGTGTTTTCTGTGCCCGGAGGCCCGACCTCCCGGCCGTGATGCCAGACCCCCGATACGGCCGCGTCAGGCGATGCCACGTCACCGGGCGCCGGGCGAGATGTCGCCGACGGAAAAGACGACTACCGTCGAGTAGCAATTGATTTGCATTACGAGCTTCCTCGGCCAGCCCGTCAGCAACGCGAGGCGGCTCAGGACCGGAGGCGCCTACCAGTCCTCCCGGGGCGGTGCGATCCGCTGGTCACCCCGCACGGGAACCCACGCCACCAAGGGCGCCATCCAGAAGACATGGGCTCGCGCCGGCTCGGGGAACGGCAGATACGGTTACCCGGCGAGTGGCCAGTACACCACTTCCACCGGCAAGGCGCAGCGCTTCCATGGCGGCGTGATCACGTGGACCGATCCGCCCAAGCGGCCGGCGCCCACCGGCACGAGGACCTACCGCGGCAACGGCGATGCGGTCATCAACATCGCCAAGCCCGACGGTTCCAGGTCCGTCGCCGCGGTCCAGTCGTCCTACGGCGGAGCAGGGAACTTCATCGTCTGGGGCCTGGACTCCGCATACGGGAACACGGATCTCCTGGCCAACGCCATCGGTTCGTACTCCGGCACCGCCCTGCTCGACGAGTCCGACCGGGGCAGCAGGACCACGTGGCTCGAGATCACGGCCGAGGGGCCCTGGACCATCACCGTCAAATCGACCAAGGTTCTGCCCGCGTACGGAGCCGGTCGAGCGGTTTCGGGCAGGGGCGACACCGTCTTCCGGTACACGGGCGGACGGTCCACCCGCCACTTCACCCACAGCGGCAGGAGCAACTTCGTCGTCTGGTCGTACGCCGGCAGCGGGGTGGACGACCTGCTGGTGAACCGCATCGGGCGCTACTCCGGCCGTGTGCGCTATCCCGGTCCCGGCCTCGTCGAGGTGACGGCCGACGGATCATGGACCATCAGACCCTGAGCTCCAGCTCCGGGTCCTGCGGACGACAGGCGTGTCCGGGGGGCACGACCGCCGCGGTGCGGCCTCCGCGTGATGTCGCCGCACGCGTTCCCGGCCCTCCGGGGTCCGGCGCCGTGCGTCATCTGCGGCCGTGCCCGTGACCGCCGCCGGGCCGCTTCCTAGGATGGTGCTCAGCACCGCCGGCGGACCGATCCCAGGGGGAAGACCATGTCCGAGCAGCAGCAGCCCTCCGTCCCGGCCGACCCGTCCTCGGGTCGCTCCGCCGCGCAGTGGGAGTCCGGCGCCCCCGACCGCTCCGTGCTGGAGCGCACCCTCGACGCCGTGACGGTGCGCCGGGTGTTCGGCGAGGCCTACGAGCTCGACGGCGCCACGATCGTGCCCGTGGCCCACGTCCGCGGCTGGGGCGGCGGCGGGGGCGGCTCCGGCGAGCAGCACGGCGAGTCCGGCAGCGGATCGGGCCTCGGCTACGGGGTCAACGCCTCCCCGGCCGGGGTGTACGTGCTCCGGGGCGGCGCGGTGACGTGGCAGCCGGCCGTCGAGCCGGTCCGGATCGCCCTGCCCGTCGGCCTGGCCCTCGTCGCGGCGCTCGGCGCGGTCGGCTGGGCCCTCGCCTCACGCCGCTCCTGAGCGGCCGCTGCCGCTTGGTGGTTGCCGCGCGGTCGTTGCCGCGCTGCCGTGCCGGGGCGCCGTCACCGAGCGTCCGCTCCTGTCGCCCCGGCACCGGGGCCTGACAGGATGGGGCCATGTCCTTCCTGCTCCGCGTCCTCGTCAACGCGCTCGCCATCTGGGTGGCCGCCTGGATCCTGCCCGGGATGCAGCTCACGGCCGACCCCTCCGTGGTCTCGGCCGTCGGCGGCGGGACCACGGCCTCCGTCCTGGCCTACCTCTTCGTGGGGCTGGTCTTCGGCCTGGTCAACGCGATCGTCCGGCCCGTGCTGACCATCCTGTCCCTGCCCATCACCTGCCTGACGCTGGGCCTGTTCGCCATCGTGGTCAACGCGGCGATGCTGTGGCTGACGTCCTGGCTGAGCTCGTTCACGCCGCTGCGGCTCGAGATCGACGACTTCTTCTGGACCGCGGTGCTGGCCACGCTGATCATCGGGGTCGTCTCCCTCGTGATGGGCTGGGTGGTGCCGGAGCGCGAGCGGCGCTGAGCCGGTCCGGGCTCAGTCCCGGTGCAGCGCCGCCCAGAGGAACTCGTGGGAGAGGGCGTGCAGCCGGGCCGCCTGCCGGTTGTCCCCGGCGCCCGCGTGCCCGCCGTCGGTGGCCTCGTAGAACCACACGTCCTCGTGGCCCATCCCCAGCATCCGCGCCGCGGTCTTGCGGGCCTGCACCGGGCCCACCCGGTCGTCGCTCGTGGCGGTCCAGAACAGCACCGGCGGGTAGTCCCGATCCTCGCGCAGCAGGTGGTAGGGGGAGAAGGTGCGCACGGACTCCCACTGGGCGGGGTCGTCCGGGTCCCCGTACTCCGCGATCCAGGACGCCCCGGCGGACAGCTTCGTGTAGCGGCGCATGTCCAGCAGCGGCACCCCGCAGGAGACCGCGCCGAAGAGCTCCGGCCACCGGGTGAGCATGTTCCCCACGAGCAGCCCGCCGTTGGACCCGCCCGAGCAGGCCAGGCGCCGCCGCGCGCACACGCCGCGGGCCTGCAGGTCCGCGGCGACCGCCGCGAAGTCCTCGTAGGCGCGGTGCCGGTGCTCCCGCAGCGCGGCCCGGTGCCACGCCGGGCCGTACTCCCCGCCGCCCCGGATGTTGGCGAGCACGTACACCCCGGAGCGGCCGGCGGCGTCGGTGCGGGACAGCCAGGACCGCCCGAGCGCCCCGGAGTACGCGGGGGTCCGGGAGACCTCGAAGCCCCCGTAGCCCGAGAGCAGGGTCGGGTTCTCCCCGTCGAGCACCAGCTCGGCCGGACCCACCTGGAAGTACGGCACCCGGGTGCCGTCGGCGGAGACCGCGAAGTGCTGCTCGACGGCCAGCCCGGACGCGTCGAAGAACCCCGGCGCGGTCCTCGCCGGCCGTGGGGGCGCCCCGGCGCCCGCACCGGCCGGGAGGGTGCCCCGGGAGACGGTGGTCGGGGTGAGGAACCCGGAGGCCACCAGCCAGTAGTCGTTGCCCGCCTCCGGGTCCTCGTCGTCGACGGCGTAGGCGTCCAGGCTGGACAGCGCCGGCGCCCCGGGCAGCTCGACGGTGCTCCACGGGCCCGGTTCGGCCACGCGCACCACCGAGGAGACGTCCCGCAGCAGGTTCAGGATCAGCCGGTCGGCGGTCCAGGACCAGGACTGCAGCGCGGTGCGCTCGTCCGGGACGAAGACCGGTGCCACGGACCGGTCCCCGGCCAGGAAGGCCTCCAGCTCGGCCGCCAGCAGGGACCCCGCGGGGTGGACGGTGCCGTCCAGCTCCAGCTCCTCCTGGGGCCGCAGCAGCAGCCACTGCCGGTGCAGGTCCACCGTGACGCTGTCGGGCACGTCCACGTGCACCAGCTCGTCCCCGCGCACCAGGTAGGTGCGGGAGGCGAAGAAGTCGATCACGTCCACGGCCAGGTCCCGGACGAACCCGGGGGTGTGGTCGCGCACGAACACGGCCTGGACGTGCTGCTCGTCCACCTCGAAGACCTGGCGGGCCTGGGCGAGGTCCTGGCCCCGGCGGAGCACGCGCACCGTGCGGGGATAGGAGGAGGCGGTCATCGAACCGGGCCCGAAGTCGGTGCCCACGTGCACGGTGTCCGCGTCGACCCAGCTCACCGAGGACTTCGCCGTGGGGACGTCGAAGCCGCCGGGCACGAACTGCCGGCGCTCGAGGTCGAACTCGCGCACCCGCTTGGCGTCGCCGCCGTCGGGGGAGAGGCTGATCAGCGCCCGCCGGTGCTGCCCGCCGGTGTACTGCGGCCGCAGCAGCCGGGCGCCGCCGTAGACCCACTCCACGCCCTCCTCGGCGGCCAGGGCGTCGACGTCGAGCAGCAGCTCCCAGCGGGGCTCCTCGCTCAGCCAGGACTCCCACGTGGTGCGGCGGAGGACACCGCGCGGGTGCTCGGCGTCGCGCCAGAAGTTGTAGTAGTGCGGGCCGTGCTTGGCGACCATGGGGATCCGCTCGGTCGAGTCCATGACCTCGAGCACGTCCGCCTCAAGGCGGCGCAGCTGCGGTCCCTCGAGCGCCGAGAGCGTGCGGGCGTTCTGCCGGGCGACCCACTGCAGGGGCGCCTCGCCCGTGATCTCCTCCAGCCACAGGTGCTCGTCGTGCGGCTGCTCGGCGGTCGGGCGGGCGGCGGTCTCAGCGGTCTCGGTCATGTCCGCCATCGTAGGCCCCGCTCTCGTCCGGCGCCGCCCGCGCGGGTCGATACCCTGAGGGTCATGAGTGCAGCGGGCAGGACAGGGACGGAACGACGTGTCACGGTGATCGGGGCGGGCCCGCGCGGGCTGTCCGTGGTGGAGCGGCTCGCGGCCCGCTCGGCGGCCTCCGGCACCCGGGTGCGCATCGACGTCGTCGACCCCTTCCCGCCCGGCCCCGGCCACGTGTGGCGGACGAACCAGTCCCCGCTCTACCTCATGAACACGCCGTCGCTGTTCCCCACGGTGATCGCCGACGACGGGGTGCTGCCCGTGGACCCGCTCGAGCCGCTGCGGAACATGAGCTTCGAGCACTGGCGGCTCGCGGCCGTGTCCGGGGGGATCGCCGTGGACCCCGACGACGCCGCGCACCTCACCCGGATGACCCCCACGTCCTATCCCTCCCGGCGGATGTACGGGGTCTACCTCGACTGGGTCTTCCGCGCCCTGCGGGACGCCCTCCCGGCCTCGGTCCAGCTGACCGTGCACCGGGCCGAGGCCGTGGGCGTGCACGTGCGCGAGCACGCGCGGCACCGCTACGACGTGGAGATCAGCGGCGGGCAGAACCTGCCGGCCGACGCCGTGGTGCTCGCCCTCGGCCACCTCGACGCCGACCTGCGCCCGGACCAGCAGGAGCTCGTGGACGGCGCCGCGGAGTTCGGGCTGACCTACTGGCCGCCGGCCGTGCCGGCCGACGTCCACTGGGACGACCTGCCGGCCGGGGAGACCGTCCTGGTGCGCGGGATGGGGCTGAACTTCTGCGACGTGCTGGCCCAGGTGACCGAGGGCCGCGGCGGGATCTACACCCAGGAGGGGGAGCGCTTCGTCTACCACCCCTCGGGCCGGGAGCCGGTGATCGTGGCCGGCTCCCGCCGCGGCGCCCCCTACCGCTCCAAGGCGGTGCTCGAGGGCTACTACGCGCGCTCCCTGAGCACCCGCTTCTTCACCCTCGACGCCGTGCGGGCGCTCGCGGCGCGGGCCGACGGGCCCCTGTCCTTCGAGGCGGACCTCTACCCGCTGATCCGCAAGGACGCCCAGTGGAACTACTACACGGCTCTGGCCAGGACGGCTCCCGAGGCCTTCGAGACCGACCCGGAGGAGTTCCTGGCCCGCTTCGACGCCGTGCTCGGCACGGGGGACGACCACCCGGAGGGGCCGTGGACCTCCCGCGCGGAGCGGCTCATCGCCTCGGCGGTGGTCCCGGGCCGGCAGCTGAACGCGCTCCGGCTCGCCCGCCCGTTCGAGGGGATCGGCTTCGGCTCCCACGACGAGTTCGCCGCGGCCGTGGTCCATCACCTGGACCGGGACGTGCACGGGGCCCTCGCGGGGGAGGACGACCCGCTGCAGATGGCGGTCGCCTCGCTCAACGCCGCGCGCACCGTGCTTAAGGCGGTGCTCGCGGACATCGGGATCGGCGACGCCTCCTGGACGGACGAGCTGCGCCGGAGCTTCGAGCCGTTCGTGGAGGGCCTCGCCTCGGGGCCGCCCGTGCTGCGGACCCAGCAGCTGGCGGCCCTCGCCCGGGCCGGGGTGGTCCGCTTCCTGGGCCCCGACCCGCAGTTCCTCGTGCACGAGGAGGAGGGCCGGTTCGTGGCCGGTTCGCCGTGGGTCAAGGACGAGCCCTTCCACGCCGAGCACCTGGTGGAGGCCATGTCACCGCCCAACGACGTCCGCCGCAACATCTCGCCGCTGCTGACCGCGATGCACCGGGAGGGCCTGGTCCGGGTGCGGGCGATGGAGACCCGGGACGGCGTCGCGACCGTGCCCAGCACCGGCCTCGACGTCAGCCGCCCCCCGTACCGGGCCGTGCGGGTCGACGGCGGCGTGGAGCCCGGTGTGCACGTGCTCGGCATCCAGCTCTCGGCGGTGCAGTGGGGCGTGGCGATCGCCGCGGAGGCCGGGGCCTCCGCGGAGCTGGGCGCGCGGACCCTGGCCGACGCCGACCGCATCGCTGAGGCCGTGCTGGCCCCCGCTGTGCGCCGCGAGTGACCACAGCAGGTCGTGATCCCTCGGGTGCAGCGGGGTCGCTCAGCGGCGGGAGCGCGATCGGCGTGCCGTGGGCCGGTCAGCCGAGGCGGCCCTGCAGCACCTCGCGGGCGCGGTCGCTGGCGTGCTCCCGGAGGCCCTTGCCGGGGTGCTCGCCGGAGTGGCCCCGGCCGGGGTGCTCGCCGGAGCTGCCCCGGCCCGGCTTCTGCGGGTCGGTGGGCTGCGCACCGCCGAAGGCCAGGCCCACGACCTCCGGGTTGTGGTCGGAGGCGCGGTACGGGTCCGCGGCGTAGAGGTCGACCACGTTGTGGTTGTGCCGGCTGTACTCCAGGCCCACCGACTCGTGGGCGTTGATCTCCCAGATGTCCGAGCCGGTGACGAGCTCGGCCGCGGCGAGGGAGGCCAGGACGTGGTCCAAGGAGCCGAGCATGCCGCCGTAGGCGTAGGAGTACTCGCCCTCGGGAGACAGATTGGCGTAGCCGGCGTCGTGCAGGACCCGCATCGGGTCCTCCTGGTCGTAGGAGTTGAAGTCGCCCGTGAGGAAGACCCGGTCCGTGCCCTGCGAGGTCTTCAGCTGCTCGGCGAACGCGACCAGGGCCTGCGCCTGCGCGGTGCGGTCGGCGTTCCAGGCCCCGGCACCGTCCCCGGCGTCGGCGTTGGGCCCGGTGCGGGACGCGGAGCCCTTGGACTTGAAGTGGTTGACCACCACGGTGAAGTCGTCGTCGGCGCTCCCGCCGGCGGGGCGGAACGTCTGGGCCAGCGGCTCCCGGGCGTTGTCGAAGTTCTCCTCGTCCTGCAGGATCACGGACTCGCCCACGGGGCCGACCGCGGCCGGCCGGTAGATGAACGCCGTGCGGATGACGTCCTCGTCCTCGAGGGCGGGCCGCTGCGCCGGCGAGGGCACGTAGGCCCAGGTCTCCGCCCCCGCCGCCGCGTTGAGGGCCGCGACCAGGTCCGCGAGCGCCTGGTCGCGGTCCTTGCCGAACTTCGCGGAGTTCTCGATCTCCTCGAGGGAGACGACCTCGGCGCCGAGGGCGTTGATCGCGGCCACGATCTTGGCCTGCTGGCGCTCCAGGTCCTCCTGCTCTGCCGCGCCGCGGGCCAGGCAGCCGCCGCGCACGGAGATCGGGTCCCCGGCGCGGTCGGTGTAGTAGGAGCATCCGGAGAGCTCGTCCCCGGTGGTGCTGAAGTAGTTGAGCACGTTGAACGTGGCGAGCTGGAGGTCCCCTCCCACGTCCTCCGGGGCGGCGGTGCGGGTGTTCTCGGCGACGACCGGCGCGTCCTGCGGGTTGCTCCCGGTGAGGTGGGTGGTGGGCTGGAGGCGCCACTCGTCGAAGGAGTAGCCGAGCACCACGGGCGCCACGAAGTCGACGGGCGCGCCGATCCGCATCGGGGTCCGCGGGGTGAGATAGGGCAGCGGCACCGACGCGTTGGCGAAGCTGCCGTAGTCGGTCGTCGCGCCGTCGTCGAGCAGCACCCCGCGGGCGGCGTTGTCGGCGGCCTGGGCGGCGGCCTCCGGGGAGCCGGGGGCCCCGACGGCGGTGGGCTGGACCAGGGGTGCGCCGCCCGCGGCGAGCCCTAGCTCGCCGTAGGTGTTGAGGCCGTAGTTGTCCGTGATCACGAACTCACCGGCCGGGTCGAGCAGCATGCCCTCGAGGCTCTCGCGCCGGGCGTCGTCGGCCGGCCAGCCGACCGTGGCCGGTTTGACGGCCTCCACGGGTTCGTCCAGGACCCGCAGCCCGTCGGGGCGCACGCTGAGCTGGGTCTGGCCGTAGTACTCGGCGACCGTTCCGGTGACCTCCACGTACTGGCCGAGCCGTACGTCGGCCACGGCCGAGGGGGAGTGCACGAACACGCCGTCCGAAGCCTCGTGCTGCTCGAGGTCGAGGTCTCCGCCGGTGCCCGGCGTCTGCACGTACCAGCCGTCGAGGCCCCCTGTGGCGTAGACGGCGGTGACCACGCCGCGGGTGGTCACCGTCCGCCCGGCCACGGGCGAGGCGTCCCCGGTGCCCTGGATCTCCCGGATCGGGAGACTGACGGGCGGGGCCGTGGGCTCGGCGGTGGGGTCGGGGGTGGGCTCGGGCGCCGGGCCGTCGCCGCCGGAGTTCTGCGGGGTCACGGTGCCCGTGGCGGTGAAGTCGGCGGAGTTGTCGTCGGTGTCGACCCCGCCCTGGCGGGTCATCGACCGCGGGTCGCCGTTCGTGGCCGGCCCGGTGGCCGGTGCGCTCTCGAACGTGTTGGACGTGCCGTAGCCGAGCAGGTCCACGATGCCGTCCGCGCCGGTCACCGAGCCGGTGGGCGCGCTCAGGCGCTCGGCGCCGTCGGAGAGGAGGATCGTTCCGGAGGCGCCCGCGGGATTGAACGAGGTGGTCAGGTCCGGGGTGGGCAGGGGCTCCCCGCTGCCGCCGTTGGACCCGCCCTGGACCAGGAAGTAGCCGCCCGGTGCGATGGTCCCGGACAGTGCGACGGCGCTGGACGTGCCGGTGCCGCCCGCGGCCCGGTACTGCAGCGTCCAGCCGGTGAGGTCCACGGTCTCGGACGTGGGGTTGTAGAGCTCGACGAACTTGTGCCGGTGGACGGCGTTGGCCGAACCGCCGTTGGTGTAGGCCTCGTTGATGACCACGGCCGTCACGTCCGGGGCGGCGTGGACGGGAACGGTCAGCGGCGCGGCGAGCAGCGCCGCCGCCAGGGCCCCGCTCAGGGGCAGGGAGAGCAACGTCTTCACGGTGGGAGGGTTCCTTCGGTCAGAAAAAGGGAGCGGAAGGGTTAGAGGTCAGCGCAGGGAGGAGGCGGGCGGGGGTCAGCCGAAGAGGCGGCCGAGGACCTGGCGGGCGCGCTCGGAGCCGTGCTCCCAGACGCCGCGGCCGGGCTCGCCCTTCCCGGGGCGCTCCCCGGGCCGGCCCTTGCCGGGCTGCTGGGGCTCGGCCGGCTCGGTGGGCTCCGGCTCGGCGGGCCCGGGCGTCACGCAGTCCGCGGCCAGGCCCAGGACGGCGTCCGGGACCCGCACCCGGGTGCCGGTGGGCTCGGCGACCAGCCACACCGCGGCGCCGTCGGCCAGCTCGGCCGTGTCGAGGCGGACGGAGGCCGCGCCGTCGAGGACCGGCACCGTGCCGAGCTCCGTCCCGTCCGGGGCGCCCGCGCGCACGGACAGCGAGGTGGTGTCCGGGGCGCCCAGGGACGTCAGGTCGAGGGAGGAGACGTCGAAGCGCACGGTGCAGGCCTCGGCGGCGGCCCCGGTGAGCTGGACGGAGCGGCGGTCGAACCGCGGGCTGAGCGGCGCGTTCGCGGCGAGGTACTCCGAGAAGGCCTCGCGGTCGATCCGGCCGGTGTCGGTGGCGGCCGTGCCCTCGGCGAGCGCGGTGAAGTTGTCGCCGCCGGCGGTCAGGAAGGACACGGAGCCCACCACGTAGCTGCCCGCGGGGTCGTAGGGCGCGCCGTCCACCGTGATGGAGGTGATCCGGTCGCCGGCCGGACGGGAGGGGTCGGCGGTGTAGGAGACGTTCTCCGAGAGCCCCAGCTGGAGATAGGCCCGGGAGGACCCGGCGGGCTGCCACTGCTGCTCGAGGACCTGCTTGAACTGGGCGCCGGTGAGGGTGACGGTGTTCAGGTTGTTGGAGAAGGGCATCACCTGGTTCACCTCGGCCTCGGTGACCTGGCCGTCGCGGTCGCCGTCGAGGGCCTCGCGGGGGTCGTCCGCCCAGAGCAGGTCCGCGCGCAGGCCGCCGGGGTTGATCAGGCCGATCTGCACGCCGTGGGGCTCCTGCAGGGTGGCGCGGATGGACTCCGCGACGAGGTTGCCCAGGCTCGACTCGGCGCCGCGGTCGTCGCGGGCCGGCTGGCCGTCGCGGAGGCCGTAGGCGGTGGTGATGTCACCGGTGATCTGCCCGACCGGGGTGCTGCCCCGCTCGACGGCCACGGCCTCGGCCGCGGCCACGATCTCGGCGACCCGGGCGACGCGGGGGTACTGGGCCACCAGCTCCTCCTCGGTGGCGGTGACGGTCTCGCCGACGTCGAGCACCTCGGTGGTGAGGTCGACGTCGTCGGCCGCCCGGTCGTAGCTGAAGGAGACCCGTCCGAGGCTGCCGCCGTAGGAGCCGGCCTGCAGCACGGCGCGCTCGAAGTCGCCGTCGCCGTCGAGATCCACGGCCTGATCGTAGACGTCGTGGGTGTGCGCGTTGAACACCACGTCCACGGTCTCCGAGGTGCCGGTCACCAGCCGGTCGGCCAGGACGTCGGAGGCGTCCGCGGCGCCCTCGTGGTAGAGGGCGACGACGACGTCGGCCCCCGCCGCCTCGAGCCGCTCGGCCTCGGCGTTGACCGCCGCGACGGGGTCCCCGAAGGTGAGGCCCGCGATCCCGGCGGGCGAGACGAGGGTGGCGGTCTGCTGGGTGACGGCGCCGACCACGCCGATGCGCACGCCGTCGACGTCGAAGGTCGCGGCGGCCTCGGTGACGGGCGCGCCGTCGGGGCCCAGGACGTTGGCCGCGAGGTAGGGGAAGTCGGCGCGCTCGGTGATGCGCCCGGTGAGGTCTTCCACGCCGCGGTCGAACTCGTGGTTGCCCACGGCGGAGGCGTCCAGCTCCAGGGCGTCGAGCACGTCCAGGGTGGGGTTGTCCTGCTGGACGGCCGAGACGTACTCGGAGGCGCCCACGTTGTCGCCGCCGGACAGCAGCAGCGTGCCGTCCTCGTTCTCGGCGCGCAGCTGCTCGATCGCGCCCGCGAACAGGAGCGGGTCGGAGGCGAGCCGGCCGTGGTAGTCGTTGAAGTAGAGCAGGTCGACGTCCGCGTCCGCGGCCGCCGGGGCGGGGGAGGCGCCCGCGGTCTCGTCGGCGTGCGCCGCCGGGAGGACGAGCACGGACGAGGAGACGACGCCGGCGGCGAGAGCCGCGTGCAGGGCAGGACGGTGCTTCGGGGGTGTCATGACGGGGTCCTCCGGGGGCGGGGTGACGAGTCGATGTCCCCATTGGAGCATGCAGACGTGAACGTCCGGCGTCGTGACGGGCACATGTCGGCGGCCTGCCGGGAACCTGCCGGAGAGCCACGGCGACGACCCGGCCCCCGGCGCGGGGCGCCGGGGGCCGGGTCAGCAGCGGAAGGTAAGGGATTTGAACCCTTGGTACGGGGTCACCGCACACCGGTTTTCAAGACCGGCTCCTTAGGCCGCTCGGACAACCTTCCCCGCGCTCACCGGGACGGCAGAGCGCGCCGCCCATTCTTCCACGCCGCTGGGAACGCCAGCAAAGCCCCCGCTAGGGTGGGCGCGTGAGCGCACCGGAGAGCCCCGCCCGCGGGACGACGACGATCGTGTGGTTCCGGGACGACCTGCGCGTCACCGACCACCCCGCCCTCGAGTCCGCGTGCCGGCGGGGGGAGGTGCTGGCCCTGTTCGTCCTGGACGAGGAGTCGGCGGGTGTGCGCCCCCTGGGCGCGGCCTCGAAGTGGTGGCTGCACGGGTCGCTGCGCTCCCTGCGCGCCTCCCTGGAGGAGCTGGGGATCCCGCTGGTGCTGCGCCGCGGGCCCGCCGGGGCGGTGCTGCCCGAGGTGCTCGAGCGCACCGGGGCGGGCGGGATCACCTGGAACCGCCGGTACGGCGGCCCCGAGCTGGCGGTGGACGCCGGGGTGAAGCAGTGGTGCGCGGAGCACGGGGTGGAGGCCCACTCCTTCCAGGCCTCGCTGCTGCACGAGCCGTGGGCCCTGCGCACCGGGGCCGGGGGGCCGTACAAGGTGTTCACGCCCTTCTGGAAGGCCCTGCGGGCGCTGGAGATCCGCCAGCCGCTGCCGGTGCCGGGAGCGGGACGGGGCGCGGACCGGGCCGTCGCGGCCTGCGCCGCCGGGGAGGACCCGGAGGCGTGGGGCCTGCTCCCCGAGCCCGGGCGTGCGGCTGGGCTGGCCGGGACGTGGACCCCGGGAGAGGCCGCCGCGTGGGAGCGGCTGGACGACTTCCTGGACCGCGCCGAGGACTACGACGAGGGCCACGACCGCCCCGACCGGGAGGGCACCAGCCGGCTCTCCCCGCACCTGCGCTGGGGGGAGATCAGCCCGTTCGCGGTGTGGGACGCCGCGGTCCGGCACCGCGCCGAGCAGGGGGGCAGCCCGGGGCTGGAGAAGTTCCTGACGGAGCTGGGCTGGCGGGAGTTCAACTGGCACCTGCTGCACCAGGAGCCGGAGCTGCACGTGCGCCACGTCCGCCCGGCGTTCGACGCGTTCCCGTGGCGGGACCCCGCCGAGGGCGCCGCGGACCTGCGGGCCTGGCAGGAGGGGCGCACCGGGTTCCCGCTGGTGGACGCGGGCATGCGGCAGATGCTCGCCACGGGCTGGATGCACAACCGGGTCCGGATGGTCGCCGGGTCCCTGCTGACCAAGAACCTGCTGGTGGACTGGCGCAGCGGGGAGCAGTGGTTCTGGGACCACCTCGTGGACGCCGATCCGGCCGGCGGCCCGGGCAACTGGCAGTGGGTGGCCGGCTCCGGGGCGGACGCGAGCCCGTTCTTCCGGATCTTCAACCCCCTGACGCAGGGGCGCCGGTTCGACCCCGACGCCCGCTACATCCGCCGGTGGGTCCCGGAGCTGGCCGGTGACTCCGGGGTGGATCCCCACGAACCCGGCCTGCTCGGGCCGTCGGTGGGCTACCCCGCCCCGGTGGTGGACCTGCCGGCCAGCCGCGCCCGCGCCCTGGACGCCTACGCCTCCATCCGCTGAGCGGAGCCGAACGCCCCGGGCCGCCGGTCGGACAGCGGCAGAGCGCCGGGCCCGGGGCGTTCGCCGGCGGGGGAGGACCGGCGGCCGCGGGTGACCCGGGCCGGACCCGGGGACACAATGGGAGCGCACGTCGTTCCCGACAGGAAGGCCCCAAGATGCGCGCAGTGCTCGAGACCACCCCCGGCGGACCGGAGGTGCTCGCCGTGACCGAGGTCCCCGCCCCGGAGCTCACCCCGGACAGCGTGCGGATCCGCGTCCGCGCGGCCGGCGTCAACCGGGCCGACGTCATGCAGCGCCTGGGCCGGTACCCGGTGCCCCCGGGGGCCTCGAAGGTCTTCGGGCTCGAGGTCTCGGGCACGGTCCAGGAGCTGGGCCCGGCGGTCCCGGCGGAGGCCGGGATCGGGGTCGGGGACGAGGTCGTCGCGCTGCTGGACTCCGGGGGCTACGCCGAGGAGGTCGTGGTCCCCGCCGCGCAGGTGCTGCCCGTCCCGCGGGGCGTGGACGTGGAGGCCGCCGCCGGGCTGCCCGAGGTGTGCGCCACCGTCTTCTCCAACGTCTTCATGGCCGCCGCGGCCCGGGAGGGGGAGACGGTGCTCGTCCACGGCGGCACCGGCGGGATCGGCACCAACGCCATCCAGATGTGCCGGGCGCTGGGCCTGCGGGTGCTGACCACGGTCGGCGGCCCGGAAAAGGCGGCCGCGGCCGGCGAGCTCGGCGCGGAGATCATCGACTACCGCGCGGAGGACTTCGTCGCCCGCGTCCGGGAGCTGACGGACGGCCACGGCGCGGACATCGTCCTCGACGTGGTGGGCGGGGCGTACCTGGACCGCAACCTCGACGCGCTCGCCGTCAACGGGCGGCTGGTCGTGATCGGCCTGCAGGGCGGGCGCACGGGGGAGCTGGACCTGGGCAAGCTCATGGCCAAGCGCGCCGCGGTCATCGGCACCACGCTGCGCTCCCGGCCCGCCGGGGAGAAGGCCCGGATCATGGCCGCCCTCCGCGAGCACGTCTGGCCGCAGGTCGAGGCCGGGCGGATCGTCCCGGTGGTCAACCGCACCTTCCCCCTGGACCAGGTGGCGCAGGCCCACGAGTACTTCGACTCGGGCACCCACATCGGCAAGGTCCTGCTCGTCCCCTGAGCACCCGCCCCGGGCCACCGCGCCCGGGGCCTGCGCCGACCGGGCGCCGGCGGCGCGCGGACGGCCGCGCCCATCGCCGTAGGATGGACTGTCTCCTCCCGAAAGGACCGCCCGTGGCATTCCTGCGCGACTACCGCGCCGCTCGCCGTGACGAGGCCGAACTGGGACTGGGTGTGTGGCGCCGCGCCCACGACCGGTTCCGCCGAGGTCTGGACCGCTTCCACCAGATCCTCGAGACCCTCCCCGACAAGGCGCTCGCGCAGTCCGTGGTGCCCACCGCGAACGCGCTGGCCGACCTGCTGCCGGAGGTGCGGGCGATCTGCGCCGCCGCCCAGCGCACGGCGCCCAGCGGCAGCCACGACATCCCCGCCTCGACCGGGGGCTACCTCAACGACGTCCACCGGGAGCTCTCCCGGGCCGGCAACGCCATGGCCCAGGCCGCCGAGGCGCTGACCATGGCGCGGTTCATGCGCACCGACGACGAGAGCGCGGCCCACCGCCTGGACGCGGTGGTGCGCCGGGCCGAGGCGGTGCGCGGGCACGTGGATCGCGCCCGGGAGCTGCTCGAGCGCGGATGAGACGGCCGACGGGCCCGCAGGGGATGGACCCAACAGCCTGCTGATGGTTTGATGGACGGCATGACTGCTCCAGCGTTCGACTACCGCGCGGCCGACGACGACTTCGACCCCCGCCGGTCCCGCTCGCGGCTGGGCCGCCCCGGACACCGGGGGCCCGGACGCTACGGCCCCGGCTACGACCTCCCCGGCTACCGCAGGGACCCGTACGGGCGCGGCGGGCGCCGTTCGGGCCTGCGGATGCTGCCGTTCCCGAGCTACTCGACCCGCACCCGGCGGGGCACGAACGTCTCGGTGGGCGGCTGCTGCCTGCCCATCCCGATCGGATGCCTGACCACCACGGTCCTCGCCGGCGCGGCGGCCGTGGTCGTGGGACGCGCCGCCCGCTCCTGAGGACCGGTCCCGGGCGTCGCCGCGGGGCGCCCGGTGGGTCAGGCGGCCACCGGCTGCGCCGCGGCGCCGTGCAGCACCCCGGCCGGCGCGCCCACGGGCACGTCCTGCTCGGCCTCCAGCGGCGCGGCCAGGCGCCAGCCGACCGCCTCCAGGTCCAGCGCCAGCCGGGTGTGCCCGGTCACCGGGCCCTCGTCGCAGTAGCGGCCGAAGGATCGGTGGACGTCCTCGAGCGCGCACCAGCGGACCAGGGCCGCGGCGCCGCCCACGGCGGAGGCCCGGGCGGAGACGGCGCCCACGTTGCGGTCCCGCAGGGCGGTGAGCGCGCGGGCCAGGAACCCCGGCGGCAGCTCGGCGTCCGGGTCGAGCAGCAGGACGAGGTCGCCGGCCTCCATGCGCACCGTGCCCAAGGCCTGGTTCAGGGCCCCGGCGCGATGGTGCGGGTTGTCCACGGTGAGCAGGACCTCGGCCCCGGCGTCCAGCGCCACGTCCACGGTGGCGTCCGTGGACTCGTCCGACATCACGAGGATCCGCTCCGGCGGACGGGACTGGCGGTGGAGCGCGGTGACCGCGTGCCCCACGCGGGCCGCCTCGTCGTGGGCGGGGATGATGGCCGTGATCATGACGACGCCTCCTGCGGGCGGTGACCCCCGCGGCGGAGGACCTGATCGGCTCCCCGAGTGCGTGCTGCAGATGACATCGGATGTCCCCCCTGAACGTCCTGTTCTGCTCCCGATTCTAGGGATCACGACAGACAGTTCACATACGCAAATAGGGGGACGGCGGGGTCTACGGGGCCTCCGGGCCGCACTCCCGGGAGAGCTCCCACACGTTCGCCTCCCCGCGGCGCTCGAACACCACACGGCTCACGAGGGCCTGGATCAGGGCCAGTCCCCGGCCCGACTCCAGGTGCTCCTCGGCCATGGCGCGGCCGAGGTCCACCTCCGCCGGGGCGGCGCCGATCTCGTAGATCATCGCCTCCAGCCGGTGCGGTCCCGCGGCGAGGTCCACCTCGAGCTGGATGGGCGCCTCCGCGGCGGGCACCGCGTGGACCACCACGTTGCCGGCCGCCTCCATGACCGCCAGCGTGAAGGCCATCCGGTCGGCCTCGGGCACGAACGCTGCGGCCTCCCACAGGGCGTCGAAGTCCTCGTGCAGGGCGTCCACGGTCTCGGCGGTGGCCGGGCCGCGCCGGGAGCGGCGGGACGTGCTCTCAGTCATCGGCGAAGGCCGCGTCAGCGGTGTCGTAGGGCGTCAGGACGCGGTGCATGCTGGTGAGCTCGAGGACCATGCGCACCTGGGGGCGGACGTTCGCGATCCGCAGGTCCCCGCCGGCCTGACGGGCCAGCTTGAGGCACCCGATGAGGGCGCCCAGACCGGAGGAGTCCATGAACTCCGTGCCGCCGAGGTCGACCACCACGTGGTTGCTGCCCTCGTCCACGACCCGCGCCACCACCTCCCGCAGCTTCGGCGCTCCCACCATGTTCAGCCGTCCGGTGCCCGTGATGTGGGCGAACCTCGGCTTCTGCTCAACCGTGAACTGCATCGGCTTTCCTCTCCTCCGGGTCGAAGCCCGTGTATCTCGCGGCGGTGACGAGCACGCTCAGCACCACCAGGTCGAAGGCGACCCAGGCCACGTTGACCAGGGTTCCCACCGGTTCGTTCAGCCCCAGCGCCAGGCGCAGCGTGCCGATCACCAGGGCCGCGGCGAGCAGGCCCATCACCACCAGCTGCGGGCGGATCAGGTGCCAGGCGGGGCCGGAGTCCTGCCGGACCTTGGGCGTGACCGCGAAGCCGAGGGGCCGGCCGAACCACACGTTGCGCGCGGCGGTGGTGCACGCCCGGATCCAGATGGGGAACAGGGCCAGGCTGTACTGCTGGCCGCGCCACGTGGGGATGCCCCGTCCCACCACCAGGAACAGCAGCTGGTTCACCACCATGAAGGGGATGAACCGGACGAAGAAGTCCCAGCTGAGGCTGCTGACGGGCAGGATGCCCAGCACCAGGTAGACGATGGGCGCCGCGAAGTAGACGACCGCCGCGAAACCGCTGAGGTAGCTCCACATCGTGGCGAAGTACATGAGCCGCTGGCCCCACCCGAGCCGGCGCTGCAGCAGCGGGTTCTCGCGGAGCAGGACCTGCACCGTGCCCTGCGCCCAGCGCAGGCGCTGGGTGAGCATGGTCTTGAGGTCCTCGGGGGCCAGGCCGTGGGCGAGGATCTCGTGGTGGTAGACGCTGCGCCAGCCCAGCCCGTGCAGGCGCATGGCGGTGGCCATGTCCTCGGTGACCGAGATCGTGGCCAGCGGCATCAGCGGCTGGGCCTCGCCGGGCCGCTCCACGGACACCGCCTCGAGCACCTCCCGGACCGGTTCCACCGACGCCAGAGGGGAGAGGTCGCGGCGGGACATCCGGTCCACGGCGGAGGAGAGCTCGTCCGGCCACACCATGCCGTCCTCGGGCGGCAGCTCCAGGGCGGCGATCGAGGCGAGGTCCGCCTCGATCTGGGAGAATTCCTGGGTGACGGTCCGCCGGGCGGCGGCGTCCACGGCCCGATGCAGCCGGTAGGTCAGGTCGGTCAGCGGCGCCCCGGCCCGGAGCTCCGCGCGGGCCCGCTCGGTGGCGGCCTCGACGTCGTCGAGCATCCCGGCGACCACCGGGTTGGCCGCCTCCGGGGACTTCCGGGCCCGGCGCAGGGCGGTCCGGGTGCGGGCGAGGGAATCCCTGACGTCCTGCTCGACCTCCCGGACGTAGCCGGAGAGGCCGAGCTGCATGAGCGCCTCACGGCGCAGGATCGCGTTGGAGCCGCAGAAGAAGGCGGCGTTCCAGCCGTCCTTGCCCTGCTGGATGGGGCCGTAGAACAGCGGGGCCTGGCTGCCCAGGGGATCGTGCGCCGGGACGTTGACGAACCACTGCGGGGTCTGGACGAGCGCCACCTTGCGGTCGTTGAACCAGCCCAGGGTCCGGTCGAGGATCCGCGGGTCCGGCACCTGGTCGGCGTCGAGGATCAGCAGGAACTCGCCCTGGGTGAGCATCAGGGCGTTGTTGAGGTTGCCGGCCTTGGCGTGGCGGGGCCGGTCGGCCCAGTCCGCGCTGCGCGTCAGATAGCCCAGCCCGTGCTCGGCGGCGAGGGCCTCCAGCTCGGGCCGGGCGCCGTCGTCGAGGATCCACGTGCTGTGCGGGTGCCTGATCGCCTTCGCGGCCAGGGCGGTGCCCATCACGAGGTCGAGCGGCTCGTCGTAGGTGGTGATGAAGACGTCCACCGTGGCGCCCGCGGGCGGGTCCCCGGCCTCTCCCCGGCGCCGGAGGCGCCACACGGTCAGCCCGAACAGCGACACGTCGATGAGGCTGTAGGTCTCGGCGAGCACGAGGGGCACGGCGATCCACCACGCGGCCCAGTTCAGCGACTCGAGCCAGCGCCAGGCGATGTAGTTGACGCCCAGCAGGAGGGTCAGGACGACCAGCAGCCGGACGAGGAAGCGGTTCATGCCCCGGCCCGCGGTTCCGGGAGCCGGCGCAGGACCACCGCGGTCACGTCGTCGCCGGGTCCGTCCGCTGCCGGGGCGGCGCCGCGGGCGAGGTCGAGAACGGCCGCGCAGACCGCCCGGGCGTCCGCGCCGCGGGAGGTGGCCTCGGCCACGGCGTGCACGGCCTCGTCCACGTCCTCGTAGGCGTCGAGCAGGCCGTCGCTGACCACCACGAGCGCGTCGCCGGGTGCGAGCGCGAACCGGCCGGGCGTCCAGCTGGTGCCGGGGACCGCGCCCACGGGCGGGCCGCCCGGGCGGAGCCGCGCGACGCCGTCCCCGTGCACGTGCAGGCCCAGGCCGTGGCCGGCGTCGACGTAGTCGACCACCCCGCGGGCCGTGTCCAGCCGGGCGTGGAAGAGCGTGACGAAGGACCCGGAGTGGTCGAGGTCGTTCTCGAGGTGGCGGCAGGTGTCCCGGAAGGCCCGCTCCATGTCGGGCTGCCCGGCGGCCGAGCGCAGCACGGCCCGGACCGTGGCGGCGATGAGCGCGGCGCCCATGCCCTTGCCCATGGCGTCGGCCAGGGAGACCTGCAGTCCGCCCTCGGTGGCGTACCAGTCGAAGAAGTCCCCGCCCACGCTGCGGGAGGGCCGGCACGCGCCGGCCACGTCGTAGCCGGCCACGACCGGGGCGGCCGAGGGCAGGAGGCTGCGCTGGACCTCCGCGGCGCGGCGCAGCTCCTCCGCGTCGGCCTGCTCCGCCCGGGCACGCGGGCGGCGGAACATCGCCTCGATCCGCGCCTGCAGCTCGCGCGGGCTGAACGGTTTGCTGATGTAGTCGTCCGCCCCGAGCTCCAGGCCCTCGAGCCGGTCGATCTCGCCCGGGCGGGCGGTGACCATGAGGAGATAGGCGTCCGAGAACTCCCGGACCCGCCGGCACACCTCCATGCCGTCGAGGTCGGGCAGGTTCAGGTCGAGGGTGATGAGGTCGGCGCCGTCGCGGCGGACGGCCTCGAGGCCCTCGCGGCCGGTCGCGGCCGTGGTCACGGCGAAACCGCGCATGCCGATGGTCTGGGCGAGCAGGTTGCGGATGTCGTCGTGATCCTCGATGACGACGGCACGACGGCCCTGGGGGGAGGGGGTCATGGACCCATTAAGCCGCTAATCTTTGCGAATGTCATCCCGACCCTCCGGGGACGGCCCACCCGCGTCGGAAGTGCTTCCCGTGGACCGCATGCTCACCGCCCTGTCCCTCGACCGGCTCAGCTTCCACGAACTGTCGATGCGCCGGAGGGTGCTGCTGAGCCAGCTGCCGTTCAGCGTCACGACGGTGGTGCTCGTCCTCGGCGTCTGGGTGGCGCACGCACCCCTGCGCGGGGACCTCCAGCTCCACCTCGCGACGGCGCTGACCCTGGTGCTGACGGCCCTGTGCGTGCTGGTGCCGTGGGACCGGCTGCCCGACGGCGCGTTCCTGGCCGTGCCCGTCCTGGACTTCGTGCCCCTCACGCTGCTCCGGGAGGCGACGCTCGGCTGGGTGACCGGGGTGGGCATCATGGCGGCCTTCCCCGTCGTCTGGCTCGCCGGCTCGGGGCGGCTGCCCCGCGCCGCCGCCCCGCTGGGCTTCCCGCTGACCCTGGCCATGGTCTGGGTCCCGCTCCTCGTCCCGCCGCGGCCGCTCACCGCGCAGATGGTCACGGCGCCGCTGCTGATCCCGTTCATGCTGCTGAGCATCGGGATCACCGTCCAGGTGCTCTCGAACAGCATGGAGCGGCAGAACGCCGAGCTGACGGCCAAGGACGCGCAGCTCCGCCGCCTGCTGGCCGTGACCGCGCGCCGGGAGCGGCTGCTGCAGACCGTCATGGACGCGGTGGACGTGGGGGTGCTGGCCATCGACGAGGACGGCCACGACGTCCTCATGAACCGGCGCCAGCGCCGGATCCACCAGCTGTCGCTGCCCGAGGGCATGTCCGACGGCGCCGAGGCGGACCTGCTGATCTACGCGGATGCGGAGGGGACGCCCCTGCTCCCGGAGGAGCGGGTGGCGGCCCGCGCGGTGCGCGGGGAGTCCTTCTCGGACGTCCTGGTCTGGGCCGGCCGGGCCCCGGCTCAGCGGGTGCTCTCCGTGTCCGCGCGGGTCATGCGCGACGACGACGGACGCCCGGAGGGCTCCGTGCTGTCCTTCAACGACGTCACGGAGCTCGTCGCCGCCCTGCAGGCCAAGGACGACTTCCTGGCCGGCGTCTCGCACGAGCTGCGCACGCCGCTGACCTCGATCCGGGGCTACACCGAGCTGCTGGCCATGGACGACGGGCTGCCCGGGCACGTCCGCTCCGGCCTGGAGGTCATCGAGCGCAACGCCGACCAGCTGCTGGTCCTGGTGGAGGACCTGCTGGGCACGGCGAGCTCGGCGCTCGAGCCGCAGCTCGTGTCCGCCGACCTCGTGCAGGTGGTCGAGCAGTCCGTCGCCGCGGCCGGCCCGAAGGCCGCCGCCGGTGGAGTGGACCTGCACGTCGAGGTGCCGCGCCGCCTCGTGCTGGAGTGCGACCCCGTGCGGCTCGGCCAGGTGCTGGACAACCTCCTCTCCAACGCGATCAAGTACTCGCCGTCCGGCGGGCCCGTCACGGTGAGCGTCACCCCCGCCGGGCGCGCCGTGCAGATCCGGGTGGCCGACCGCGGCATGGGCATGCGGCCGCAGGACGCCGAGGACGTCTTCGGCCGGTTCTTCCGCAGCCCCAACGCGCGGATGAGCACGATCCCCGGGCTGGGGCTGGGGCTGGCGGTCGCCCGGAAGATCGTCGAGCGCCACGGCGGGAGCATCCGCTGCGAGAGCGCGCTGGGGGAAGGCACGGTCTTCACGGTCGTCCTGCCGCTCGCCGGCCCCGGGTCCGCCGGCGCGGGCCCGCGCGAGGCCCTGCAGCGGCACGGCTGACGCACCGAGCAGGGGCTGGGCGCGGGGACGACGGAGGCCCCGGACCCTGGTGGGTCCGGAGCCTCCGGGTGGAGCCTCCTGTCGGAATCGAACCGACGACCTTTTCATTACGAGTGAAACGCTCTACCGACTGAGCTAAGGAGGCCTGCACGTCGCCGTCCGGGACGGGATCAGTGCAGGTGAAACTGTAGCAGAGAGCGTCCGGGCGGCCGCAATTCCGGCCGTCCCGGCGTGGTGCGGGTGCGGCACCGGCCCGGTGCCCGCGTTCCCCGGGTGTTCACCCGCCCTTCGGCCGCCACGCCTTCCGGGTCCGGGGCCTGGAGCGCACCATGGACGGACACGACGACGGGGTGGCCGGTGAGGGCTCTCCCGGGACAGGAGGGCCCCGGTGGGCGAGACGGCTCAGGACCTCGACCTGGCGTTCCTGGACATGTCCGGGACCCTGTTCCACGACAACGGGATCGTGGAGCGGGCCTTCGGGCGGACAGCGGCCGGCCTGGGCGTGGACCCGGGCTCCGAGCGGTTCCGGCAGATGCTGGATCACCTCCGCAGCAGTCCGGGGCAGTCGCGGTCCGAGGTGCTCGAGCAGCTCTTCGCCGCCGAGCCGGACCGGGCGCGGCGGGCCGTGCGGGACTTCGAGCGCCACCTCGACGACCTCCTGGCCGCCGAGGGAGTGTGCCCGGTGGAGGGCGCGGAGGAGGCGGTCGCGCAGCTGCGCGCGGCCGGGCTGCGGGTGTGCCTGGCCACCGGCCACAACCGGCACAGCATGAACACACTGCTGGAGCAGCTGGGCTGGACGGGCCTCGCCGACCTCAGCCTGTGTCCCTCGGACGCGGGGCGCGGGAGGCCCTGGCCGGACATGGTCCTCACCGCGGTGCTGGCCCTGGACCTCGGCGACGTCCGCCGCGTGATGGTCGTCGGGGACACGGCGGCGGACATGCAGGCCGGCCGGCGGGCCGGATCGGCCGCCGTCGTCGGGGTCCGCACGGGCGCACACCCCGCCGAGGCCCTGCGTGCGGCCGGTGCGCACGTGGTGGTGGACTCGGTCCGGGACCTGCCCGGCCTCCTCCGGGCGCCCGTGGCCTCTCGCCGCTGATCCGCCCCGGCACGGATCCGTCCTCCGCCCCGGGAGCAGGACGGCGCCGTCTGCTGGCATGCTGTGCGGGGGGACCGGCGGGCCGCCGTTCCCCGCCCTCGTCCGCCAGCACACCCCAGAGGACCCCCATGGAACGCCCCGCCCCGCCCCTCCACCGCTCCTGGCGTACCTCGCAGCGCGTGCTGATCACGGGGCTGACGCTCGCCTTCGGGGTGCTGGGGCTGGTCGTCCTGCTCGCCGGTGCCGAGGCCGGGGTCCGGGCCTGGCACGGCCGGGCGGACCTGTGGCTGGAGGCCGCCGCGGCGACCGCCCCGGACGTCGGGGACCTGGCCCCGGGTCTCAGCTCGGAGGGCTACGACCTGGTGCACCTGCGGGTGACGGGGGCGGAGCCCTCGAGCATGGTCCTCTACGCGCTGACCCTGGCCCTGGGCACGGTGGTCTTCGCCGGCATCTGCTTCTTCCTCGCCTACCTGTGCCACCGCATCCACCTCGGCAAGCCGTTCGACCGGGTCCTGACCGTGGGGCTGACGGTCTCCTCGGTCTCGCTCGTGGCGCTGTCCCTGCTGGGCCCGTTCCTGTTCGCGGCCGCGCAGGGGAGGATCTTCGCCGCCCTCGGCGTGGAGCTCGGCCGGGCGCCGTTCGTCAACGGCTGGTCCTTCGGGGACACCGACGCGGTGCTGCTGGTCGCCGGGGTGTTCCTCGGCCTGCTGGCCCTCGCCTTCCGCGCGGGCGGCTGGTGCCAGCGCGCCGAGCTCGCCCGGGCCTGACCGGGCGGTCCGGCGCGGGTGCGCGCCGGGGCGGCCCGCTCAGTCCTGCGCCGGCGGATCCAGGGACACGACCGCCAGGAAGCCGCGGCCGGTGAGCTCGGGAGCGTCCGGCTCGCCGCCGCGCACGGTGTCGAGGACCCCGACGTCCTCGGTGGTCCTCGCCGTGGTCTCTCCGGGGGCCGTCTCCGTGCTCTGCTCCGCGGCCCCGCCGGCCGTGAGCACGGCGCGGCCGGAGAGCAGGACCGCGAGCTGGTCCGCGAACACCGGGTGCGGGCGCTTCGGGGACAGTTCCAGGACCACCACGTGCGCCCGGACGGCCTCGCGCGGGGCCAGGACCTCGAGCGCGCGGACCGGGCCGGTGGGCAGCGCGACGTCGACGGGCTCGTCGGCGGGGCCCCGGAAGGGCCGGTGCCGCTCCAGCGCCTGCTCCCGCCCGCCGGTCCCGAGCACGAGCAGCTCGCCGTCGACGACGGTGAGCACGCGCTCCGCCCCCGCGGCGGCGGGCAGCGTGCCGGGGCGCTCGAGGTCGAGCAGCGTGAGCTGCCAGGCGCCGTCCGGGCCGGCCGCGATCCGGCGCACCGTTCGGCCCCCGGCCCGGGTGACGGGCAGGTCGCCGGCGCGCAGCGGGACGGGGTGGGGGAGCGGGTCGGTCACAGGAGCCTCCGGTCGGCGGTCGTGGGCGGGGTCAGGAGCACGTGGTCCCCTCCTCGGGCAGCTCGCCCTCGAGCAGGTAGGCGTCCACGGCGTCCTGCACGCACTCGTCGCCCGAGGCGTAGGCCGTGTGCCCGTAGCTGTCGTAGCTGAGCAGGCGGGCGCTCTCCAGCTGCTCCGCGAGCGCCTCGGACCAGTGGTAGGGGGTCGCGGGGTCGTGCGTGGTCCCCACGACGAGGATCGGGCCGGCGCCGGCGGCGTCGACCGGAGCGGGCGCGGCCGCGGGCTCCACCGGCCAGCCCTGGCACGCCGCGTCGCCGTAGCCGAGGTAGGGGCCGAAGGTCGGCGCGGCCTGCTCGAGCTGCTCCTGGTGCCGGGCCATCTGCTCCTCGGTGACCGTCCCGGCGGACCGGTCGAGGCAGCTGACCGCGGTGAAGGCCATCGTGGTGTTGTTCGCGTACCGGCCCTCGGCGTCACGCCCGTGGGTGGCGTCGGACAGCGCCAGCAGCGGGGAGAAGTCCCCGTCGAAGGCGGCCCCCAGGGCCTCGTTGAGCTGCGGGTAGGACGTGGTGGTGTACAGCGGGGTCAGGATGCCCTCCACCACGTTCGTGGCGGTGACCCGGCGCCCGTCCCCCGCGGTGACGGTGCCCTCCTCGACCGAGGCGATGAGCTCCTGGATCCGGGCCGTCGCCGCGTCCGTGCTCGACCCGCCGACCACGCAGCCGCGGATCTCGGCCTGGCACACCTGGACCCAGTGCCGCAGGTTCTCCTCGAAGCCCACGGCCTGGTCCGCCGTGGCCTCCTGGTCGCTGAGGGTCGGGTCCACGCCGCCGTCGAGCACGAGCCGGCCCACCCGCTCGGGGAACAGGTCGGCGTACACGGCGCCCAGGTGGGTGCCGTAGGAGAAGCCCAGGTACGTGGTCCGCTCGTCGCCCAGGACCGCCCGCAGGACGTCCATGTCCCGGGCGGCGCTGGCGGTGTCCATCTCGGCCACCAGGTCCCCGGAGTTCTGCACGCACTGCGCGCCCAGCCGCCGGTACTCCTCGCGGATCTCGTCGGCGGGCTCGGACCCCGGGTCGAACATCGGCTCGGCGCGCCACGCGTCCAGCTCGGCGTCGTCGAGGCACTCGATCCCGGCGGAACGGCCCACGCCCCGCGGGTCGAAGCCCACGACGTCGTAGACCCGGCGCACCTCGTCCGTGACCGTGTACTCGGCGAAGGCCGTCGCGTCCACCCCGGAGGCACCGGGGCCGCCCGGGTTGATCAGGAGGCTCCCGCGGGCCTGCCCCTCGGCCGGGAGGCGGGACATCACCACGGTGGTGGTCTCCCCGGACGGGTCGTCGTAGTCCAGGGGCACCTCCACGGCGGCGCACCGGAGGTCGTCCTCCGCGCCGTTCGTCTCGATCTCGAACTCGCACCGGCCCCAGTCCACCGACTGGGTGTAGAACCGCTCGAGCTCCGCGGGCGTGCCCTCCACCACGGCGCCGCTCGCGCCCCCGGACGGCTCGTCCGTGCCGGAGGCGCCGAGGGAGGAGCACCCGCCCAGGAGCAGGCCCGCCGCGGTCAGCGCGGCCGCCGCGGGCAGGGGCGTGCGGCGTGGTCGGGGGGCGCGGCGGATCATGGGGCTCCTCGGGGAACGGGCGTCGGACGGGGTCACAGCAGGGAGACGGCCATCGCCTCGAACGCGAGCTGCGCACTGACGCTGGTGCGGATCCGGTCGCGGGTCCGGCTGATCGCGTCGATGCGCTGCAGGGTCTGCTCGGGGGTGGCGTTGGAGGCGTGGTCCTGCAGCTGCTGGGCCAGGTGCTCGTTGACCAGACCGGAGCCCGTGCGCAGCTGCAGGGTCAGGACGTCCCGGTAGAAGGTGGTGAGGTCGATGAGGAAGCGGTCCAGGGTGTCGGTCTGGATCCGCCGGGAGCGCCGCTTCTGGTCCGCCTCGAGCCGGTTCAGCGCGCCGCGGATGGCCGGCGGCACCCGGCCCGACTCGGGCGCTCCGAGCGCCACGAGCAGCTGCTTGCGCTCCGACTCGTTGCGGGCCTCGGCGTCCGCCTGGGACTCCTCGACCGCGATCTTGTGCAGCCGGTCCGCGGCGCGCACGGCGTCGGGCACCCCGGAGAGCTTCAGGGGGATGGACACGACCTCCTGCCGCCGCGACCGGGCGTCGTCGTAGAGGGCGAGCCGCTTGGCGATGCCGACGTGGGACTGGGCGAGCCGGGCGCTCTCCTGCGCCCGCTGCCGGGGCACCCCGTGCCGGCGGATGAGCAGCTCCGCGACGTCCTCGACCGCCGGGACCTTCAGCGTGGCGGGCCGGCAGCGGGAGCGGATGGTCACGAGCACGTCCATCGGACTGGGGGCGCACAGCAGCCAGATCGTGTTCGGCGGGGGCTCCTCGATGGCCTTGAGCATGACGTTGGAGGTGCGCTCCACCATCCGGTCGGCGTCCTCGACCACCATCACGCGCCAGCGGCCCACCGACGGCCGGTCCTGGGCGCGGACCACGAGCTCCCGGGCCTCGTCGATGGTGATCTGCGGGTTCTCCGTGACGAAGTGGGTGAGGTCGGCGTGCGAGCTGGCCAGCACCGTGCGGCACGCGTGGCAGTGCCCGCAGCCGCGGTCGGCGGGGTCCTGCTGCTCGCACAGCAGCGCCGCCGCGAAGGCCAGGGCCGCGTTGGACCGGCCGGAGCCCGGCGGACCGGTGAACAGCCACGCGTGGGTGGGGCGGTCCTCCTGCGCCGCGCGGCGCAGCTGCCCGACCACGGACTCCTGGCCCAGGAGCTGGTCCCACACGCTCACGAGGCCACCTCCGCGGCGGTCCGGGGCAGCGCGGCCAGGCGGTTCCGGACGGCGGCCGCCAGCTCCTCGGCGGGCCGGGTCGCGTCGAGCACCAGGTAGCGGCCCGGGGCCCGTGCCGCCAGCTCGAGGAAGGCCTCGCGGTTGGCGTCGTGGAAGGTGTCGGGCTCGAGCTCCAGGCGGTCGCCGGCGCCGCCGTCGCGGACCTCCCGGCGGGTGCGGCCCGTGGGCGCGGGGACGTCCAGCAGCACGGTGAGGTCGGGCACGAGGCCGGCGGTCGCCCAGGCGTTGAGCTCCGCGACACGGTCGACCCCGAGCCCGCGCCCGGCGCCCTGGTAGGCGGCGGAGGAGTCGGCGTAGCGGTCGCAGACCACGGTGCGCCCGGCCGCGAGGGCGGGACGGATGAGCTGCTCGACGTGGGCGGCGCGGGCGGCCGCGAACAGCAGGGCCTCGGTGCGGGCGTCCACCGGGCCGTGCGCCGGGTCCAGGACCAGGGCGCGCACCCGCTCGCCCAGGGGGGTGCCGCCCGGTTCCCGGGTGCGCACGACGTCGTGCCCCTCCGCGCACAGCACGTCGGCGAGCAGGCGGGCCTGCGTGGACTTCCCGGCGCCGTCCCCGCCCTCGAACACGACGAAGACCCCGCGCCGGGCAGGCGCGGGGGAGCGCTCCGGGGCGGAGGAGGACGGCGGGGCGGGAGCCGGTCGGGAGGTCACCCCACCAGCCTATCGACCGCGGGGGACAGGGAGCGCTCCGCGCTCTGCCACTGGGGACCCGGCGGGCCGCTAGCCTGTGACCATGACTGCGCGCCCCGAGACCCCGTCCGCCCACTCCACCGACGCCCTGCGCCCGGACACCGTGGTGGTGGCCGGCGGGCGGCCCGCACCGGAGCACGACGCCCCGGTCGGGCCCGCCATCGTCCTGACCTCGACGTACCGGGGCTCCGGCGGCCTCGACGCCGCCGACCGCGCCTACGGGCGCTACAGCAACCCCACGTGGGAGGACATGGAGGGAGTCCTGGCCCGGCTCGAGGGGGCCGGCCGGCCCGGGCTGCTCTACGCGTCGGGCCTGGCGGCGATCGCCTCGGTGCTGTCCCTCGTCCCCGCGGGCGGGTGCCTGGTCATGCCCCGGCACAGCTACCAGGGCTCCCTGGCCCTGGCCAAGGACCTCGAGGCGCGCGGGCTGCTGACGATCGTCACCGTGGACGTCGCGGACACCGAGGAGGTCCTGGCCGCCCTCGGCGCCGCGGACCTGCTGTGGCTCGAGAGCCCCACCAACCCCATGCTCGAGGTCGCCGACCTCCCGGCGCTGCTCGCCGCGGCGCGGGAGCGCGGTGTGCTCACGTGCGTGGACAACACCTTCGCCACGCCCCTCGTCCAGCGCCCGCTGGAGCACGGCGCCGACGTGGTCGTGCACTCCGTGACCAAGTACCTGGCCGGGCACTCCGACGTCGTGCTGGGGGCGGCCGTCACCTCCGACGCCGGCCTGTGGGACCGGCTGAAGGCCCACCGCTCGCTGCACGGGGCGATCCCCGGACCGTTCGAGGCGTGGCTCGCGCTGCGGGGGATGCGGACCCTCGCGCTGCGGATCGAGCGCTCCGCGGCGACGGCGGGCGAGCTCGCCCGCCGGCTGCAGGAGCACCCGGCCGTGCTGGAGGTGCGCTACCCCGGTCTGCCCGGGGACCCGGGGCACGAGCGCGCCGCCGCGCAGATGGACGGGTTCGGCGCGATCGTGGCCATCGTCCCCGCGGGGGACGTCGAGGCGGTCGAGGCGGCGGTGGAGCGCCTGCGGGTGTGGACCCCCGCGACCTCCCTCGGCGGGGTCGAGTCGCTGATCGAGCGCCGGCGCCGGCACCACGAGGAGCCGCGCAGCGTGCCGGAGACGCTGCTGCGCCTGTCGGTGGGCATCGAGAACGTCGAGGACCTCTGGGAGGACCTCGACCGCGCCCTGTCCGCGATCGACCGGTAGGCTGGGACCGTGGACATTCCCTGGGTCTTCTATCTCGTGCGATTCATCGACATCGCCCTCGCGCTGGTCGTCGCCGGCCTGGCCGTGTGGGCCTTCGTCGACTGCCTGACCAAGGCGCCGGTGCAGTTCCAGCGCGCGTTCAAGCGCACCAAGGGCTTCTGGCTCGCCCTGACCGGGGGGTCCCTCGCGTTCACGGTCTTCACCCTGCTGCTGCTGCGGCCCAGCCTCTTCGTCCTGCTCATCGCGGGCACCGCCGTGGGCGTCTACCTCGCCGACGTCCGCCCGGCCGTGGGCCTGGAGTCCAAGGGGCCCAACAGCTGGTGACCCGCCCCGTGGCGCCCGCTTGTCCCGGGCTCGTGCCCGGATGGAAGAATGGGGCCATGGCTACCGAATCAGCACCGTACAAGCTCGTCCTGCTCCGTCACGGACAGTCCGACTGGAACGAGAAGAACCTGTTCACCGGGTGGGTGGACGTGGACCTCACCGACAAGGGCCGGGAGGAGGCCGTCCGCGGCGGTGAGCTGCTCGTGGAGAAGGGCATCGCCCCGGACGTCCTGCACACCTCGCTGCTGCGCCGGGCGATCACCACGGCGCACCTCGCGCTGGACCGGGCGGACCGGCACTGGATCCCCGTCAAGCGGTCGTGGCGGCTCAACGAGCGCCACTACGGTGCCCTGCAGGGCAAGGACAAGACCCAGGTGCGCGAGGAGTACGGCGACGAGCAGTTCATGACCTGGCGGCGCTCCTACGACGTCCCGCCGCCCGAGCTGGACGACTCCGACCAGTACTCCCAGGCCGGGGACCCCCGGTACGCCGACGTGGAGGACGCCCCCCGCACCGAGTGCCTCAAGGACGTCCTCGACCGCTTCATGCCCTACTGGGAGCAGGAGATCGTGCCCGACCTGCAGGCCGGGCGCACCGTGCTCGTGGCGGCGCACGGCAACTCGCTGCGCGCGCTGGTGAAGCACCTGGACGGCATCTCCGACGACGACATCGCGGCGCTGAACATCCCCACGGGCATCCCGCTCTACTACGAGCTGGACGAGGACCTGCGTCCCGTGGTGGCCGGCGGCGAGTACCTCGACCCGGAGGCCGCCGCCAGCTCGATCAAGGCGGTCGCCAACCAGGGCAAGAAGTAGGCCCGGCACCGCAGCACGCCGAAGGGCCGGCCCCACCGCAGCGGTGGGGCCGGCCCTTCGGCGTTCCCGGGCGCGGACCGTGCCGCGCCCGGGCGGGGACTCACTCGCCGCCGTCGCGGCCCACGTGCCCGTGGCCGGTCGGGCGGTCGGAGCTGGCGGGGACCCAGTCCCCGGTCACGAGGTAGGACACCTTGCGGGTCACCGAGACACCGTGGTCGCCGATCCGCTCGAGGTAGCGGGAGCACAGGGTGACGTCCACGGCCGTGGGCACCGAGCAGTCCCAGGTGGGGGCGGCCAGGGCGTCGAACACCGACTGGTGCAGCGCGTTGACCTCGCCCTTCAGGGCGTAGATGTCGTCGGCGAGGGAGAGGTCGCGGGTCTGGAGCACCTGGATGACGCGGTCCACGATCTGCAGGTCGAGGTCGAACATGCGGGTGAACGTCTCCACGAGCGGCTCGGGGATGACCGGGTCCGGGTAGCGCAGGCGGACGGCCTGGGCCAGGTGGCGGGCCAGGTCCCCGGCGCGCTCGAGGGAGGCGCTCATCCGCAGCGCCCCCACGATCATCCGCAGGTCCGAGGCCACCGGGCTCTGCAGGGCGAGGATGTCGATCGAGCGCTCGTCGAGGTCGTTCTGCAGGAAGTCGATCCGGGCGTCGTTGGAGATGACCTCCTCGGCCAGCTGGATGTCCGCGTCGAGGAGGGCGTCCTTGGCGCGGGCGAGGGCCTCGCGCACCAGGGTCGCGATCTGGATGAGCTCCTCCCCGACCTGGTGGAGTTCTGCCTGGAAAACCTTGCGCACGGGTGTGTCCTTTCGAGATGCGGCACGTCCGCGGCCCGCCGCCGGGTACGGCGCGGGGCGGAACGGATGACGAGGGGCGAGGTGCGAGCACACCCGCCGCCACGGTCACAGCCAGGAGTGAACTTCCGCTCATCTTAGGATGAACGTTCGTTGAACCCGTAGCCCGTGACGCCCGGGGTGACCTCCCCGCGGCGGCGGAAGCCTAAGCTGGATCCGTGAGTCCAACTGCCATCGCCGTCGTCGCCGGCCTGCTCGGCTTCGCCCTGGGCGTGAGCGGTCTGATCGGCCTGCGGCTGAGCGGCCGCGGACGCCGCGCCCGCGCCGACGTGCAGGAGCCCACCCTGCCGGACGGCACCGCCGACGTCCTCGCCGTGATCGGGCGCGCCTACGTGGTGGTGGACGGCGTCGACGGCGTGGTGCGCGCCTCCCCGGCCGCCTACGCGTTCGGCCTGGTCCGGGGGCACACGGTGGTGCACGACCAGATGCTGGAGATGATCCGCCGCGCCCGGCGCAGCGGGGTCATCGAGGAACGGCGGGTGGAGCTGTCCCGGGGGCCCTTCCAGACCGGTGCCGTGGTGCTCGACGTCCGGGTCGCCCCCATCGCCGAGGAGTACATCCTGCTGCTCGCCGACGACCAGACCGAGATCGCCCGGGCGCAGTCGATCCGCAACGACTTCGTGGCCAACGTCTCGCACGAGCTGAAGACCCCGGTGGGAGCGATCGGGCTGCTCGCCGAGGCGATCGAGGACGCGGCCGAGGACGAGGAGGCCGTGCGCCGCTTCGCCCAGCGGCTGCACAAGGAGTCCGTCCGCCTCACCGCCCTGGTGCAGGACATCATCGAGCTCTCCCGGCTGCAGAGCGCCGACGTCGTCACCGAGGGCCGGCCCGTGGACCTCAACCAGGTGATCGCCGACGCCGTGGACCGCAACCGGTTCCCCGCCGAGACCAAGCGGATCGAGCTGGTGGTCGGCGGCCGCGTGAGCCGGCCCGTCTTCGGCGACCCCGACCTGCTGGTCACGGCGCTGCGCAACCTCATCGACAACGCGGTGCACTACTCCCCGGAGGGCACCCGCGTGGGCGTCGGCGTCCGCGAGCGGGACGGCATGGCGCAGATCTCGGTCACCGACCAGGGCCCGGGCATCCCCGAGGACGAGCAGGACCGGATCTTCGAGCGCTTCTACCGCGTGGACGCGGCCCGATCCCGGCGCACGGGCGGGACCGGGCTGGGCCTGAGCATCGTCAAGCACGTCATGTCGCAGCACGGCGGGGAGGCCACCGTGTGGTCGCAGCCGGGCCGCGGCTCCACCTTCACCCTGCGCATCCCCCAGATCGAGGGCGCCGACGAGCTCGAGGACACCGCCCCGGCGGCCTCCGGCGCGTCCGCCCCACCGGCGCCCCCGACGGCGCGACCCGAACCAGTGACCACGACCCCACGGCCGGCCGCCCCCGCGCGCCGGACCGGGAGCACGGAGGACCGACAGTGACCCGCATCCTGATCGTCGAGGACGAGGAATCCCTCAGCGACCCCCTCTCGTACCTGCTGGGGAAGGAGGGCTTCGAGGTGCAGGTCGTGGACAACGGCGTCGACGCCGTCACGGAGTTCGACCGGGCCGGGGCCGACCTGCTGCTGCTGGACCTCATGCTCCCCGGGCAGTCCGGCACCGAGGTGTGCCGGCAGGTGCGGCAGCGCTCCTCGGTGCCGATCATCATGCTCACCGCCAAGGACGCCGAGATCGACAAGGTGGTGGGGCTCGAGCTGGGCGCCGACGACTACGTCACCAAGCCATACTCCTCGCGCGAGCTCGTGGCCCGGATCCGTGCCGTGCTGCGCCGCCAGGCGGAGCCCGAGGAGCTCGTGACCGCCACCGTGCAGGCAGGCCCCGTGCGGATGGACGTGGAGCGCCACGTGGTGAGCGTCAACGGGGAGCAGGTGGCGATGCCGCTCAAGGAGTTCGAGCTGCTGGAGATGCTGCTGCGCAACGCGGGCCGGGTGCTGACCCGCGGGCAGCTCATCGACCGGGTCTGGGGATCGGACTACGTGGGGGACACCAAGACCCTCGACGTCCACGTCAAGCGCCTGCGCGCCAAGATCGAGCCCGACCCCTCCACACCGCGGCACCTGGTCACGGTGCGCGGCCTGGGCTACAAGTTCGAGGCCTGAGCGCCCGCCGCGGCGCCCACCGCGCCGGTGCACCGCTCCGGTGCACCGGAAAGGGCCCGGGCCCCGCACCGCGGGTCCCGGGCCCTGCCCGTGCGCCTCGGCCTCGGATCAGTGCTCGTCGGCCTGCTGGCCTCCCACGAAGGCCTCGTCGCCGGGCTCCGCCGGGACGTTGGACGGATTGGCCGGGGTGGTCGGGGCCCCGCCGGGAATGAACTCGGCGTAGCGGGGGAAGGTGTGGTCGAGCACCGGCACGGAGTCGATCAGGGTCTCGCCGGCCGCGCTGAACTCGGTCTCGACCATCAGGCCGGGCATGGCGCCGGCCGGCTCGAGGATCACGGGCTCGCCCTCCTCGAGCTTCACGGTGACTCCGGCCGGGACGTCGATCTCGGCGGTGGCCTCACCGGTGTCCAGGGTGACGGTCACGTCCTCGGCCGACTCGTTGTCGATGCTGCCAAGCAGCCGGCCCGGGGCCTCGGCGCTCTCGGCCACGATGAGCATGTCCGTCAGGTTGATGTCGCCCATCTCCACCACGATGCCGTCCGCGGGCGCGTAGCCCACCTCGGCGGTGGCCACCGGGTTGATGGCGCTGCACCCGCTGGCGGTGAGCAGGGCGGCCACGGCGGCGGCACTGAGGCCTGCGCGCTTCAGGGACTTGCGGGCGGCGGTCTTCACGGCGCGTACTCCTCGGAGCTCAGGACGATGTCCCGATCAGCTTATCCGTTTGCCGACGGATCGTCCGCATCGCCGGCCGCCGGGGGGCCGTTCACGGCGGATCGGCGAATCCTACACCGTGTTAGAATGGACGTTCTGAAAGGGGTATTTCCATATGGTTTTTGAGGTTGGCGAGACGGTTGTCTACCCGCACCACGGCGCGGCGACCATCGAGGAGATCAAGACCCGCACCATCAAGGGCGAAGAGAAGATGTATCTCAAGCTCAAGGTGACCCAGGGCGATCTGGTCATCGAGGTCCCCGCGGAGAACGTGGACCTGGTGGGCGTTCGCGACGTCGTCGACGAGGACGGGCTGAAGAAGGTCATCTCGGTCCTGCAGGCGAAGGACACCGAGGAGGCCAGCAACTGGTCCCGGCGGTACAAGGCCAACCTGGAGAAGCTCGCCTCGGGCGACGTCCTGAAGGTCGCCGAGGTCGTGCGCGACCTGTGGCGCCGGGACCGCGACCGCGGGCTCTCCGCGGGGGAGAAGCGGATGCTGACGAAGGCCCGCCAGATCCTCACCTCCGAGCTCGCCCTCGCCAAGAAGATCGACGAGGAAGAGGCCGAGAAGCGCCTCGACGACATCCTCGCGTCCTGACCTCCCCGTGACCGGGAACGGGCCACGGCCCACGACGGCGGACCCGCCCTCCTCGGAGGGCGGGTTCGCCGTCGTCGTCGTGGCGGCCGGATCCGGCACCCGGCTCGGGCACGGCATCCCCAAGGCCCTCGTGCCGCTGGACGGCCGCCCCCTGCTCGAGCACGCCCTGCGCGGCGTCGCCGAGGCCGGGATCGCCGACCGGGTGCTCGTCACGGTCCCCGCCGGCGACGTCGAACTGTCCGCCCTGGCCCGGGAGCACGGGGCGCTGCCCGTGACCGGCGGCGCCTCCCGCGCCGCGTCGGTCCGCGCGGCCCTGGCCGTGCTGGAGGGCTCCGGGTGCGCCGCGGTGCTGGTCCACGACGCCGCGCGCTGCCTGACCCCGCCCTCGGTCTTCCGGTCCGTGGCGCGGCGCGTGCGCTCGGGGGCGCGGGCCGTGGTGCCGGTGCTCCCCGTCGCGGACACGATGCGCCGGGTCGACGAGGCCGGCCGCTCACTCGGGACCGTGGACCGCACGGTCCTGCGCGCGGTGCAGACCCCCCAGGGCTTCGAGCTCGCGCTGCTGCGCGCGGTCGACCGCGCCGCCGCCGAGGCCGGCACGGACCCGGAGACCGTCACCGACGACGCCTCGCTCGTGGAGACCCACGCCCCCGGCGTCGCCGTCCGGACGGTCCCGGGCCACGAGCACGCCTTCAAGATCACCCGGCCCCTCGACCTCGTGCTGGCCGAGGCCGTGCTCCGGGGCCGGGCGCCCGGCGCCGCCGGCACGGTCCCGGTCGCCGTCGGGCCCTCGACCGTCACCGTCCCCGAGGAGCGCTGACCCGTGAACCTGCCCCGCACCGGCATCGCCGTGGACGTCCACGCCTTCGGGCCCGAGGGCACCCCGCTGTGGGTCGCCGGTCTCGAGTGGCCGGGGGAGCGCGGCCTCGCGGGCCACTCGGACGGGGACGTCGTGGCCCACGCCGCCGCCGACGCCCTGTTCTCGGCCTCGGGCACCGGGGACCTGGGCTCCAACTTCGGCGTGGACCGGCCCGAGATGCAGGGCGCCTCGGGGCTGCACATCCTCACCGAGGCGGCCCGGATCGTGCGGGCGGCCGGTTTCGAGATCGGCAACGTGGCCGTGCAGCTGATCGGCGAGCGGCCGCGCTTCGCGCCCCGCCGCGCGGAGGCCGAGGACGCCCTCAGCGCCGCCGCCGGCGCCCCCGTGACGGTCAGCGCCACGACCTCGGACCACCTCGGGTTCCCGGGCCGGGGCGAGGGGCTCGCGGCCGTGGCCACGGCCCTGGTCGTCGCTGTGGGAGCGGGCGGGGCCTGACCGGCCCGCGGGCGCGCGCCCTTATGATGGGCCGTGTGACTCTGCGCTTCTACGACACCGCCACCGCCTCCGTGCGGGACTTCGAGCCCGTCCACCCCGGTGAGGCGCGTCTGTACTACTGCGGTGCCACCGTCCAGGGGATGCCGCACATCGGGCACGTGCGCTCCGCGCTCGTCTTCGACCTGCTGGCGCGCTGGCTGGACTTCCGCGGCCACCGGGTCACCACGGTGCGCAACGTCACCGACATCGACGACAAGATCCTCACCAACGCCGCGGCGTCGTACGCCCCCGACTACACCGGCGACCACCCCCGCGAGCCGTGGTGGGCGCTGGCCTACCGGTTCGAGCAGGTCTTCAACACCGCCTACGACGCCATCGGCATCGCCCGGCCCACCTACGAGCCGCGCGCGACCGGCCACGTCCCCGAGATGCACGCCCTGATCCGCGCCCTCGTCGACGCCGGGCACGCCTACCCGGCCCCGGACGGCTCGGGCGACGTCTACTTCGACGTCCGCTCCTGGGCGCGCTACGGGGAGCTCACCCACCAGTCGGTGGACGACATGCAGGACGCCCCGGACGCCGACCCGCGCGGCAAGCGCGACCCCCGCGACTTCGCCCTGTGGAAGGGGCACAAGCCCGGCGAGCCGGAGACCGCGCGCTGGGAGTCCCCGTGGGGCGCCGGCCGGCCCGGCTGGCACCTCGAGTGCTCCGCGATGGCCGGGAAGTACCTGGGGGAGCACTTCGACATCCACGGCGGCGGCCTGGACCTGCGCTTCCCCCACCACGAGAACGAGCTCGCCCAGTCGGCCGCGGCCGGGCAGCGCTTCGCGAACTTCTGGCTGCACAACGGGCTGGTCACCTCCGCGGGCGAGAAGATGTCCAAGTCGATCGGCAACACCGTCTCCCCGGCGGACATGCTCGCCGCGGCCCGCCCGCTCGCCGTGCGCTACTACCTGGGGCAGGCCCACTACCGCTCCGTGCTGGACTACCGGCCCACCTCCCTGGCCGAGGCGGCCGCCGCCGTGGAGCGCGTCGAGTCCTTCCTGCGCCACGCCGCGGACTCCGGCCTCGACCTCGCCTGGACGCCCACCGACGTGCCGGAGGCCTTCCAGGACGCCATGGACGACGACCTCAACGTGCCCCAGGCCCTCGCGGCCCTGCACGAGACCGTGCGGGCGGGCAACTCCGCGCTCGCCGACGGCGGCGACCCGTCCGCGCCCGCCCGCGCCGTGCGGGCCATGACCGACGTCCTCGGGCTGAGCAGGCTCATGGACCTCGGCGGCGCCGGCGGCAACGCCGCCGAGCACGCCGCCCTCGACGCCCTCGTGCGCTCCCTGCTGACCCAGCGCGCACAGGCCCGCGCCGCCAAGGACTGGGCCCGGGCCGACGCCATCCGGGACGAGCTCGCCGCGGCCGGCGTCGCGGTCCGCGACGGCGCCGGCGGCGCCGCCTGGTCCGTGGCCTGAGCCGGCCCCCACCCACCACCGACCGAAACAGAGGAATGCCATGCCAGCCCCCAAGCGCCCCGGTGCGATCCGCAAGAACAAGAAGGGCCCCCTCGTGGGCACCGGCGGCCACGGCCGCAAGGCGCTCGAGGGGCGCGGACCGACGCCGAAGGCCGAGGACCGCCCGTACCACAAGGCGCACAAGATGAAGAAGGCCGCCGAGCGCCGCCAGGCCCAGGGCGGCCGCGCTGCCTCCCGCACCCGGGGCAAGGTCCAGGAGGACCTCGTCACCGGGCGGAACTCGGTGCTCGAGGCGCTGCGGGCGGACATCCCCGCCAAGGCCCTGCACGCGGCGAGCAAGATCGACGTGGACGACCGGGTGCGGGAGATCCTGCAGATCTGCGCCGAGCGCGGGATCACGATCCTCGAGGCCTCCAAGTCCGAGCTCGACCGGCTCACCAGCGACGCCGTGCACCAGGGCGTGGCCCTGCAGGTGCCCGCCTACGAGTACGAGGACGCCGTGGAGACCGCCCGCCGGCTCATGACCCAGTGGGAGAAGCGGCACATCCGCCGCCCGCCGCTGCTGATCGCCCTCGACGGCATCACCGATCCGCGCAACCTCGGGGCCATCATCCGCAGCGCGTCGGCCTTCTCCGGCAACGCGGTCATCGTCCCCGAGCGCCGCTCCGTGGGCGTCACCGCCTCCGCCTGGAAGACCAGCGCCGGCGCCGCCGCCCGGGTGCCCGTGGCGAAGGCGGCCAACCTGAACCGCGCGCTCGAGGAGCTCAAGGGCATGGGCTACTTCGTGGTCGGGCTCGACGGCGACGGCGACGTCCAGCTGCCCGGGCTCGAGCTCGCCACCGAACCGCTCGTGATCGTGGTCGGCGCCGAGGGCAAGGGCCTGTCCCGGCTGGTCACCGAGAACTGCGACCAGGTCGTCTCCATCCCCATCGACTCCGCCATGGAGTCCCTCAACGCCTCGATGGCCGTGGGCATCACCCTGTACGAGGTGTCACGACGCCGTGCCGGTTCCTGAGCCGCGGCGGCAGGACACCGGCCGGCCCTACGTCTCCCACCCCTACCCGCTGGGGGTGCACCCCTCGCACGAGCGCGACGGCAGCGCCAACGTGGCCGTCTACGCCCCCGGGGTGCCGGACCTCGACATCGTCTTCCGGCTGCCGGGCGGGCGCTGGCAGCGGCGCCGGCTGACCGGACGCACCGGCGGGGTGCACCACGGGACGATCCCCCCGGCCGAGCAGCAGCGGCTCTCCGAGACGGGCTTCGAGTACATGAGGCACCGGGACGAGGCCCCGGCGCTGCCCGTCGGCACGGAGTACGGCTTCGTGCCCGCGGACTCGCCGGTGGCCGCCCGCCGCCGCGGCCCGGACCCCTCCGACCAGCAGATCCTGCTCGACCCCTACGGGAAGGGCCTGCGCCGCGTGGCCGCGCCGGACGACGTCGAGGACCCCGGCCCGGACGCCTACGGCGGACGCTACGTCTCCGTGATCGCCCAGCAGGACTTCGACTGGGACGAGGACCGCCCGCCGGCCACCGCGTGGCGGGACACGGTGGTCTACGAGGCGCACGTCAAGGGCCTCACCGCCCTGCACCCGGACGTCCCCGAAGAGCTGCGGGGCACGTACGCCGGCCTGGCCCACCCGGTGATGACCGACTACCTCACCTCGCTGGGCGTCACGGCCGTGGAGCTGCTGCCCGTGCACGCCCACCTGGACGAGCCCCACCTCACGAACCTGGGGCTGAGCAACTACTGGGGCTACAACACGCTGGGCTTCTTCGCCCCGCACGCCGGCTACGCCACCGAGGCCGCCCGCGCCCGCGGCCCCCAGGGCGTGCTCGACGAGTTCAAGGCGATGGTCCGCGACCTGCACCGGGCCGGCCTCGAGGTCTACCTCGACGTGGTCTACAACCACACGGCCGAGGCCGGGCAGGGCGAGCCGGCCTACTGCTGGCGCGGCCTCGGCGACGAGGCCTACTACCGGCACGGCGACGACGGCCGCTACGTGGACGTCACCGGGTGCGGCAACTCGGTGAACTTCGGCAACCCCCGCGTGGTGCAGATGGCTCTGGACTCCCTGCGCTACTGGGTGGAGCGCTGCCACGTGGACGGCTTCCGCTTCGACCTCGCCCCGGAGCTGGCCCGCGACGAGCGCCACCGCTTCACCCGCAACCACCCCTTCCTCGTCGCCGTGAACGCGGACCCGGCGCTGTTCGGCACCAAGCTCATCGCCGAGCCGTGGGACGTGGGCATGGGCGGATGGCAGACCGGGCACTTCCCCGAGGGCTGGGCGGACTGGAACGACCGCTTCCGGGACACCGTCCGCGACTTCTGGCTCACCGGCCCGCGCAGCATGAGCCTGGGCGGGGACGGGGGCAACGCCTCACGCCTGGCCGGGGCGCTCACCGGCTCCGCGGACCTGTTCGCCGCCTCCGGGCGCAGCGCCCTGGCCTCCGTGAACTTCGTGACCGCCCACGACGGCTTCACCCTGGCCGACCTCGTGTCCTACGACAACAAGCACAACCAGGCCAACCTCGAGAAGAACCGGGACGGCACCAACGACAACCACTCCTGGAACCACGGGGTCGAGGGCCCGGCCCGGGACGTGCGGATCCGGGCCGACCGCGCCCAGACCGCGCGCAACGTCATGGCCACCCTGCTCTTCTCCCAGGGCGTGCCGATGATCACCGCCGGGGACGAGTTCGGCCGCAGCCAGCGCGGGAACAACAACGCCTACTGCCAGGACAACGAGCTCTCCTGGGTGGACTGGCACCACACCCCGGCGGACCGGGCGATGCTGGCCGCGACCCGCTCCCTCGTCGCCGTGCGCGGGGAGTTCCTCGCCGGGCAGCCGTCCCACTTCCCGACCCGGCCGGACGAGGTGATGATGCACTGGTTCGGCCCGGACGGGACGCCCATGACCGCCACCGACTGGCAGGCCCCCGGCGCCCGCACCATCCAGGTGCTGATCGGCTCCTGCGGCGGGCGCGTCTCGGGGCTGATGGTGGTCAACGGCGCGAGCGCCGACATGGCGATCACGTTCCCGGACGTCACGCAGCTGCTGCTCCCCGACGAGGAGGAGCACCCGCTGCGGGCCTCGGACGGCGTCTACGCCCTCGTGCACAGCACCGCATCGGTGCTGCACGGCCGCTACGGCGCCCGCTATCGCGCCGGGCGGCCCCAGGGCGTGCCCGCCAACTCGGTCACCCTGTTCCGGCTCCTCTGAAGCGCGTCCTCCCGGCACGAGCAGGGGCCGCACCCGTGCACGGGTGCGGCCCCTGCTCGTGCCGGCCCCGGTCCGGCCTGGACGGGCTCAGGCGTTCGCCACGAGCCCCAGCTCCGCCTTGTCGGCGAGGTGGGGGTGGGCCGGCAGCACCCGCACGGTGTAGCCGAAGGGCCCGGAGCGGTCCACGGTGATCGTCCCGCAGAACTTGTGCCGCCCGCCCCCGAGCTCGCCGGTGGGGCGCAGGGTCGCGTACTTGCGCTCGTGGATGTGATCGGTCTCCGAGACGCGGCCGTAGCCGATCTCCGCGCAGACGTCCTCCGGGGCCAGCGAGCCGAGGGTGACGTAGGCGCACACGGAGAGCTCGTCGCCGATCTGCGGGTCCTGGGCCACGCCCTCGGTGTCGACGTGCTCCACCGAGACCTGGCCCCAGGCCTGGCGCACGCGCCCGATCCACCGGGACTTCGCGCGCGCGGCGGCGTGCCCGTCCTCGGCGGCCCGGCGCCCGGACACGGCGGCGGGGACGTAGAGCTCCCGCACGTAGTCCTCGAGCATCCGCTTGGCCGAGACGCGAGGGCCCAGCGTGGCCAGGGTGTGCCGGACCATGGCCAACCACTGGTGCGGCACCACGTCCGTGCCCGGCTCGGAGGCGTCGTCGGTCTCGCCGTAGAAGCGGGGCGCCACGTGGTTCTCGATGAGCTCGTAGAGGGCGGCCGCCTCGATGTCGTCGCGCTCGTCCGGGTGGGCGTCCTCGTCCGCGGTGGGGATGGCCCAGCCGTTCTGGCCGTCGTACATCTCGTCCCACCAGCCGTCGAGCACCGACAGGTTCAGCCCGCCGTTGAGGGCGGCCTTCATCCCCGAGGTGCCGCAGGCCTCCAGCGGTCGCAGCGGGTTGTTCAGCCACACGTCGCAGCCGGGGAACAGGGTCCGGGCCATCGCGATGTCGTAGTTGGGCAGGAAGACGATCCGGTGGCGCACCTCCGGGTCGTCCGTGAAGCGCACGAGGTCCTGGATCAGCCGCTTGCCCTGCTCGTCGGCAGGGTGGGACTTCCCCGCGACCACGAGCTGCACCGGGCGCTCCGGGTCCAGCAGGATCTTCTTGAGCCGCTGCGGGTCCCGCAGCATGAGCGTGAGCCGCTTGTAGGTGGGCACCCGGCGGGCGAAGCCGATCGTCAGCACCCCGGGGTCGAGGACCGAGTCGGTCCAGCCGAGCTCGGCGTCCGCGAGACCGCGCTTCTTCCAGGAGGCCCGCAGCCGGGCCCGGACGTCCGCCACCAGACGGGTGCGCAGCTCCCGGCGCACCGCCCACAGCTCGGCGTCGTCCACCCCGTAGATCCGCCGCCACCGTGCGGTCCGGTCGAGGTCGGAGCCCATCGGGTCCAGGGCGAGCTCCGCCATGCGGGGGTCGATCCAGGTCATGACGTGCACGCCGTTGGTGATGGAGCCGATCGGCACCTCGTCCTCGTCGAAGCCCGGCCACAGCCCCCGGAACATGCCGCGGGAGACCACGCCGTGCAGCTTGGCCACACCGTTGGCCCGCTGGGCCAGGCGCAGGCCCATCACGGCCATGTTGAACTTGGACGGGTCGCCGTCGTCGTAGTCCTCCGTGCCGAGGGACAGGACGTTGGCCGTGGGGACGGCCGGGGCGAGACCGGCGTTGAAGAAGTGCTCGATCTGCGCCCGCTCGAACCGGTCGATGCCCGCGGGCACGGGGGTGTGGGTCGTGAACACGGTGGCCGAGCGCACCGAGGCGAGGGCTTCGTCCCAGGTCAGCGGTTCACTTCCGTCGGAGGGCTCCATGAGCTCCGCGATCCGTTCGATGCCCAGGAACCCGGCGTGGCCCTCGTTGCAGTGGAAGACCTCCGGGGCCGGCGCCCCCGTCAGCCGGGAGAACGTGCGCAGGGCGCGGATCCCGCCCATCCCGAGCAGCAGCTCCTGCTGCAGGCGGTGGTCGCCGCCGCCGCCGTAGAGGCGGTCGGTGACGCTGCGGGCGTGGTCGTCGTTGTCCGGGATGTCGGAGTCGAGCAGGAGCAGCGGCACGCGCCCCACGTCGGCGCGCCAGATCTGCGCGGACAGCGAGCGCCCGTTGGGCAGCGGCAGAGTGATCCGCGCGGGAGTCCCGTCCTCCTCCCGCAGCACGGCCAGGGGCATCCCGTCCGGGTCGAGCACCGGGTAGGACTCCTGCTGCCAGGCGTCGCGGGAGAGCGACTGCTTGAAGTACCCGTGCTGGTAGAACAGGCCCACGCCCACGACCGGCACACCGAGGTCCGAGGCGCTCTTGAGGTGGTCCCCGGCGAGGATGCCCAGCCCGCCCGAGTACTGGGGCAGCACGGAGGTCACGCCGTACTCGGCCGAGAAGTAGGCGATGGCGCGGGGGGCGTCCTCGGTCTGGGTCTTCTGGTACCACAGCTCGTCGGTGAGGTAGCACTCCAGGTCGGCGTCGAGCTCCTCGATCCGCCGCACGGTGGCGGCGTCCTCGGCGATCTGCTGGATCTCCTCCCGGGTGAGGGAGCCCAGCAGCTTGACCGGGTCGCCGTGCACGGTCTCCCAGGCCTGCGGATTGAGGTCGGCGAACAGCTGTTCGGTCGGCCGGTGCCAGGACCAGCGGAGGTTCCTCGCAAGACGGCTCAGCGGGGCGATGGACTCCGGCAGCACGGTGCGCACGGTGAATCTACGGATTGCCTTCACGCGGTCAGACTACCGGTGACCCGGCGGGAACCGGCCGTGTCGTCGCCCGGTCGCCGCCCCGGCGTGCCGGGCGCGCCCGCGGGGACGCAAACAGCGCCGCGTGCGTCGACAGCGGGCTTAACGATCGCGGGGTTTGTCGCTAACGTGTTCCAGGTGAGCCAAGCCAACACGCCGTCCCCGTCCGACCCGGCCGCGAGCCCGGCCGGCACGTCCGCCCCCGACTCCCCGACGACGTCCGCCGCCGAGGCGGCCGTGCCCGGCGACGGGACCGCAGTCCCGGCCGAGCAGCCGGCGAAGAAGGCCCCGGCGCGCCGCAGGGCCTCGACCGCCAAGCAGGCCCCGGCCGCGGACGCCGCCTCCGTCGAGGACGAGCCGGGCATCTCCGTGGTCCCCGCCGCGGAGACCGGCACCCGTGCCCGCAGGACCTCGACCCCGAAGACCTCCACTGCCAAGACGTCGACCGCGAAGACCCCGGCAGCCCGGACGTCGACGACGAAGAAGGCCACGACCACGCGCAAGGCCCCGGCGACGCGCCGGAAGGCCGCCGGGTCGGCGTTCTCCCGCGAGGACCTGGTCTACGGCCGGATCCCGATCGTCGGCGTGAGCCCCGTGGTCGAGGACGGGCGCTTCCCGGCCAAGGCCGTGCCGGGCGAGTCGATCCGGGTGGGCGCCACCGTGTTCCGGGAGGGCCACGACGCCCTCGGCGTGACCGCGGTGCTCTACGACCCGCAGGGCACCGAGACCGAGCGGGTGCCCATGCGCCTGACCACCGCCGGCACCGACCGCTACGAGGCGTGGCTGACCCCGACCTCCGAGGGCGCGTGGACCTTCGCCGTCGAGGGCTGGGGCGACCTCTACGAGACCTGGCGGCACGCCGCCGAGATCAAGGTGGGCGTGGGCCAGGACGTCGAGCTGATGATGGCCGAGGGCGTGGTGCTCTTCGACCGCGCCGCCGCGGAGCCCGGGCGCCCGGACTCCGACGTCGAGCTGTTCCGCTCCGCCTCCCGGACGCTCGGCAACCAGGAGCTGCCCGCCGAGCACCGGCTCGAGGCCGGCACCTCGGCGGAGGTCCTGGCCGTGGTCGCCGAGCGTCCGCTGCGCGATCTCGTCACCGAGAGCCGCCGCTATCCGCTGAAGGTCGAGCGCACCGCCGCCGGCCGCGGGTCCTGGTACGAGTTCTTCCCGCGCTCCGAGGGCGCCGCCCTCGACCCCGAGACCGGCACGTGGACCTCCGGGAACTTCCGGACGGCCTCCGAGCGGCTCGAGGCCGTGGCCGGGATGGGCTTCGACGTGGTCTACCTGCCCCCGATCCACCCGATCGGCACGGCACACCGCAAGGGCCCCAACAACACGCTCGTGGCCGGGCCCCAGGATCCCGGGTCCCCGTGGGCCATCGGCGCCCCCGAGGGCGGGCACGACGCCATCCACCCGGACCTAGGCACGTTCGAGGACTTCGACGGGTTCGTGGCCCGCGCCGCCGACCACGGCCTCGAGGTCGCCCTGGACCTCGCCCTGCAGGCGTCCCCGGACCATCCCTGGGTCACGGCGCACCCGGAGTGGTTCACGACCCGGGCCGACGGCTCGATCGCCTACGCCGAGAACCCGCCGAAGAAGTACCAGGACATCTACCCGATCAACTTCGACAACGACCCCGAGGGGCTGTCCCTCGAGGTGTTGCGGATCGTGGAGCTGTGGATCTCCCACGGCGTGAAGATCTTCCGGGTGGACAACCCGCACACCAAGCCCCTGTGGTTCTGGGAGTGGCTGATCGGCACCGTCAACGCCAAGCACCCCGAGGTGGTCTTCCTGGCCGAGGCGTTCACCCGGCCCGCCATGATGCAGGGCCTCGCCCGGGTGGGCTTCCAGCAGTCCTACTCCTACTTCACGTGGCGCAACACGAAGAAGGAGATCGAGGAGTACCTGCACGAGATCAGCCACGAGACCTCGGCGGTGTACCGGCCGAACTTCTTCGTGAACACCCCGGACATCCTCACGGAGTACCTCCAGTTCGGCGGTCCCGCGGCGTTCCGGATCCGCGCGGTGCTGGCCGCCACGGGCTCCCCGCTGTGGGGCGTCTACGCCGGCTACGAGCTCTTCGAGCACGTGGCCCGGCAGGGCGCCGAGGAGTACGTGGACAACGAGAAGTACCAGTTCCGCCCGCGGGACTTCGCCGGGGCGGAGGAGCGCGGGGAGTCCCTGGCCCCGTACCTCACGCGGCTCAACGAGATCCGCCGCCGGCACGCCTCGCTGGGCGACCTGCAGAACCTGACGGTGCAGTCCACGTCCGACGACGCCCTGGTCGCGTACACGAAGACCAAGACGGTGCGGCACGGCGGCTCCGCCTACAAGGACACGATCATCGTGGTCGTCAACGTGGACCCGCACGCGACCCGCGAGGGCACGGTCTGGCTCGACCTGGAGTCCCTGAACCTGGACGACGCCGACTTCAACGAGGACGGCAGCTTCTGGGTGGACGACCTGCTCAGCGGCCACTCCTGGAAGTGGGGCACGCACAACTACGTGCGCCTCGATCCGCACCACGACCCCGCGCACGTCCTGCACATCCGGCGCAACGTCAAGTAGGGGACCTTCCGGACCCCGTCGGGGCCCTCCCGGGCATCGCCACCCGGGAGGGCCCCCTTCCCACCCGAAGGCCTCCGACCCACCTGCCCGAAAGGCGGCACCCCCGCATGAGCATCTCGCCGTTCTCGCTCAACGCCCCCGGAATCTCCCACGACCCCGACTGGTTCCGCAAAGCGGTGTTCTACGAGGTCCTCGTCCGGGCGTTCTCCGACGCCAACGGTGACGGCTCCGGCGACTTCTCCGGCCTGATCGACAAGCTGGACTACCTGCAGTGGCTGGGCATCGACTGCCTCTGGCTGCCGCCCTTCTTCGAGTCCCCGCTGCGCGACGGCGGCTACGACATCTCGGACTACTACTCGGTCCTGGACGAGTTCGGCACGATCAGCGACTTCAAGCGGCTCGTCGCGGAGGCGCACGCCCGTGGCCTGCGGGTGATCATCGACCTGCCGCTGAACCACACCAGCGACCAGCACCCCTGGTTCCAGGCCTCCCGCGAGGACCCGGACGGTCCCTACGGCGACTTCTACGTCTGGTCGGACACGGACGAGCTGTACCAGGACGCGCGGATCATCTTCGTGGACACCGAGGAGTCGAACTGGACGTTCGACCCGATCCGCCGCCAGTTCTTCTGGCACCGGTTCTTCTCCCACCAGCCCGACCTCAACTTCGAGAACCCGGCCGTGGTGGAGGCCGTCCACGACGTGGTGAAGTTCTGGCTGGACATGGGCATCGACGGCTTCCGCGCCGACGCGATCCCGTACCTGATCGAGGAGGAGGGGACCAACTGCGAGAACCTCCCCGGCACCCACGACTTCCTCGTGCAGCTGCGCCGGATGATCGACGAGGAGTACCCCGGGCGCGTGGTCATCGCGGAGGCGAACCAGATGCCGCACGAGGTGGTGGAGTACTTCGGCACCGAGCAGGACCCGGAGTGCCACATGTGCTTCCACTTCCCGATCATGCCGCGGATCTTCTACGCGCTGCGGGACCAGAAGGCCGCCCCGATCGTGGACACCATGCAGGAGACGCCCGACATCCCGCGCGGGACCCAGTGGGGCACGTTCCTGCGCAACCACGACGAGCTGACGCTCGAGATGGTCACCACCGAGGAGCGCCAGGCGATGCTGGGCTGGTACGCCCCGGACTCCCGGATGCGCGCCAACGTGGGCATCCGCCGCCGGCTGGCGCCGCTGCTGGACAACTCCCGGGCGGAGATCGAGCTCATCCACGCCCTGCTCCTGTCCCTGCCGGGCAGCCCGTTCCTCTACTACGGCGACGAGATCGGGATGGGGGACAACATCTGGCTCGACGACCGTGACGCCTCCCGCACCCCGATGCAGTGGACCCCGGACCGCAACGCCGGCTTCTCCAAGGCCGACCCGGGCAAGCTGTACCTGCCCGTGGTCCAGTCGCTGGTCTACCACTACAACCAGGTCAACGTGGAGGCACAGCTGGCGTCGTCGTCGTCCCTGCTGCACTGGATGCGCCAGATGCTGGCGGTGCGGAAGGCGCACCCGGCGTTCGGTCTGGGCAGCTACGTCAACGTGGAGACCGACCACGACTCCGTGCTCGCGTTCCTGCGGGTGCTCCCGGACGAGGAGACCGAGGACGGCCGCGGCGAGACGGTGCTGTGCCTGTTCAACCTCGCCCACACCCCCGCGTGCGCCCGCATCCGGCTGCCGCAGTTCGCGGGCCGCGGGCTGCGCGAGCTCTTCGGCGGAGACCTGTTCGGGGAGGTGGACGAGGCCGGGGAGTACCGCATCACCCTCGGCAGCCAGGACTTCTTCTGGCTGCGGCTGCGCGCGGCCCGCCGCGACGACGGCACGCACCCGCAGACCACGGCCCTGCCGATCATCACGCCCGCCAAGACGTCCTGAGCGCGACCGCGCGTCCGGCCACCACCTCGCCCGCCCCGGAAGGACCCGATCCCATGACCGACCAGCACCCCGACGAGCTCCTCGACCTCCTGCGGCGCTGGCTGCCGAAGCAGCGGTGGTTCCCCTTCGCGGAGGGCGGCGCGGGCGCCGACCTGCGGGTCCTCGCCCAGCTCGCCCTGCCGGAGCAGGCGGGCGGCACGGCCCGGGTGCTGCTCGTGGAGGCCTCGGCGGGGGACCGCACCGAGCTGCTCCAGGTGCCGCTGACCCTGCGCGCGGCGCCCCTCGAGGGCGCGGAGCGGTTCCTCGTGGCGGAGCCGACGGCCCCGGCGGACACCGGTGCCGGGCCGGAGGCCGCGCCGGGCGCGGAACAGGGTCCCGGTCCGCTGCGGGCGGCGCGCAAGCTCAAGGACCGCGCCGCGCGGGCCGGGCGCGCGGTGGCCGACCGCACCGGTCTGCCCGTGCCCGGGGCCGACGGCGCGGTGGCCGGCTCCTGGGTCTACGACGGCGTCGGGGACCCCGCCTTCGTGGGCCCCGCGCTCGCGCTCATGCAGCAGCAGGAGACCGCCGGGGGCGGGCCGCTGGGGCTGTCCCTGACCGGTGCGCACGGGAACGCGCTGCGCGTGCCCTACGCCGTGGAGTCCCGCGAGCAGGTCCGCGTGATCGCCAGCGAGCAGTCGAACTCCTCGGTGATCATCACCCCGCCGCCGGGCCGGGCGCAGGCCGACGCCGTCATCGTGAAGTTCTTCCGGGTGGTGGGCGAGGGCGCCAACCCGGACGTGGAGGTCGGCCACGAACTCACCGCTCTCGGCTGCCCCGCGGTCCCCGCCACGTTCGGCTGGCTCGACGCCCGCTGGCGCACCGGCCTGGCCGCCGCGGAGGGCCAGCTGGCGGTGGCCACCGAGTTCCTCGCCGGCTCCGCCGACGCCTGGGGCCGGGCCGTCGAGGCGGCCGAGCAGGGCGCCGACTTCACCGACGAGGCCCGCGAGCTGGGACGCACGACCGCCCGCGTGCACCGGGACCTGGCGCGCGCCTTCGGCACGGAGACCCCCGACGACGCGGCCCGCACCCGCCTGCTGGACGGCCTCGCCGGGCGCATCCGGTGGGCCCGGGCGGAGTCCGGGTCCCTGTTCACCGAGCACTCGGACGCTCTCGACGCGCTGCTGGGGTCCCTCGACGGCGTGACCGACCTGCCCCCGCTGCAGCGCATCCACGGGGACTACCACCTGGGGCAGGTGCTCCAGACGGAGGAGGGCCAGTTCAAGGTCCTGGACTTCGAGGGCGAGCCCCTGCGCCCGATCGAGGAGCGCACCAGGCCGGACGTGGCCCTGCGCGACGTCGTGGGGATGCTCCGCTCCTTCGACTACGCCGCCGCGTTCGGGGCGCGCGCCGGGGCGGGGGACACCGAGGAGTGGGGCCGCCGGACCGCGGAGGCCTTCCTGTCCGGCTACGAGCAGGGCGCCGGGCACGTCGTCGACCGCGACTCGCCGCTGTTCCGTGCGCTGTGGCTGGACAAGGCGCTCTACGAGGTCGTCTACGAGCAGCGCAACCGGCCGGACTGGCTGGGCGTGCCGGCCGGAGCGGTGCGCCGTTTCCTGGAGGATCTGCCGTCGCGTAGCGTGAACCCTGAACCCGCCGGCGCGGACTCCGCATCCGGCACCGGCCAAGACGACGACAGGTCCCGTTCCGCGCGGCGCGCTGCGACGGAACCGGGAACGGAAATCGAGGACGAAGTGACCGCCAGCACCCCGCAGGACCGATCCGACCCCGTCCGGGCGACCGGCCACGACGTCGCCCCGGCAGGGCCCGTCCCCGTGCCGGAGCACGTGCTCGCCGCCGTCTCCGAGGGCCGCCACCACAACCCGCACGGGGTCCTGGGCGCCCACCTGGGCCCGGACGGCAGCGTCACGGTGCGCACCCTGCGCCGATTCGCCACGGCGGTCGCCGTGGTCACGCAGGACGGCACCTTCGAGCTCGAGCACGAGTGGGGCGGCATCTTCACGGGTGTGGTCCCGGCCCACGAGCCGGGCCGGATCCCCGACTACCGGGTGGACGTGACCTACCGGGACCTCGAGCCGCAGCGGATGGACGACCCGTACCGCTTCGCGCCCACGCTGGGCGAGCTCGACCTCCACCTGATCGGGGAGGGGCGGCACGAGACGCTGTGGACCGTCCTCGGCGCCCACATGCGCCGCTACCCCTCCGCCCTCGGGGACATCACCGGCGTGAGCTTCGCCGTGTGGGCGCCCAACGCCCAGGCCGTGCGGGTCATCGGCGACTTCAACGGCTGGGACGGCAGCGAGCACGCGATGCGCTCCCTCGGCTCCTCGGGCGTGTGGGAGATCTTCGTGCCGGGGCTGGGCTCCGGCGCCACCTACAAGTTCCGCATCCTCGGCCGGGACGGCGGCTGGCGGGAGAAGGCCGACCCCATGGCCTTCGGCACCGAGGTCCCGCCCTCCACCGCGTCGCGCGTCTTCGAGTCGACCTACGAGTTCCAGGACGACGCCTGGCTGGCCCGCCGTGCGGCCACCGACCCCCACAACGCCCCGATGAGCGTCTACGAGCTGCACATCGGCTCGTGGCGGATGGGGCTGGGCTACAAGGACCTCGCCAAGGAGCTCGTGGAGTACCTCACGTGGCAGGGCTTCACGCACGTGGAGTTCATGCCCGTGGCGGAGCACCCGTTCGGCGGGTCCTGGGGCTACCAGGTGACGTCCTACTACGCGCCGTCCTCCCGCTTCGGCAGCCCGGACGAGTTCCGCTACCTCGTGGACCAGCTCCACCAGGCCGGCATCGGCGTGATCGTGGACTGGGTCCCGGGGCACTTCCCCAAGGACGAGTGGGCCCTGGCCCGGTTCGACGGCGAGCCCCTGTACGAGCACGCCGACCCCCGCCGCGGCGAGCACAAGGACTGGGGGACCCTGATCCCCGACTACGGCCGCAACGAGGTCCGCAACTTCCTGGTGGCCAACGCCTCCTACTGGCTGGACGAGTTCCACGTCGACGGGCTGCGCGTGGACGCCGTCGCCTCCATGCTCTACCTGGACTACTCGCGCAACGAGGGCGAGTGGGAGCCGAACATCTACGGCGGACGGGAGAACCTCGAGGCCATCGCGTTCCTCAAGGAGGCCAACGCCACGGCGTACAAGCGCACCCCGGGGATCGTCATGATCGCCGAGGAGTCGACCTCGTACCCGGGGGTGACCCGGCCCACCGACGCCGACGGACTGGGCTTCGGGCTGAAGTGGAACATGGGATGGATGAACGACACCCTCGAGTACATGGCCGAGGACCCGGTCAACCGGTACTACCACCACAACAAGCTCACGTTCTCGCTCGTCTACGCCTTCTCGGAGAACTTCCTGCTGCCGATCTCCCACGACGAGGTCGTCTACGGCAAGGGCTCCCTGCTGCGCAAGATGCCCGGGGACCGGTGGCAGCAGCTGGCCAACGTCCGCGCCTACCTGGCCTTCATGTGGGCCCACCCGGGCAAGCAGCTGATCTTCATGGGCACCGAGTACGCCCAGGAGTCCGAGTGGTCCCAGGAGCACGGACTCGACTGGTGGCTCTCCGAGACCCCGCCGCACAAGGGCGTCCAGGAGCTCGTGCGCACCCTGAACACCATCTACCGCGACACCCCGGCGCTGTACGAGCGGGACAACAACCCCGCCGGCTTCGAGTGGATCGACGCCGCCGACGCCGGGCGCAACACACTGTCCTTCACCCGGTGGGACGAGCAGGGCAACCCGCTGGTGTGCGTCGCCAACTTCGCCGGCAACCCGCACGAGAACTTCCGGCTGGGTCTGCCGTGGGCCGGCGACTGGACCGAGGTGCTCAACACCGACTCGGAGCACTTCGGCGGTTCCGGCGTGGGCAACCTCGGGAAGGTGAGCGCCACCGAGGGCGCCCACAACGGCAGCCCGGCGTCCGCCGTGCTGACCGTCCCGCCGCTGGCGGTGCTGTACCTCAAGCCTGCCGAGCACTGAGACCGGGCCGGTCCTCCCGATGGGACGGGACCGGTGCACGGGGGGAAGGGGCCCGGGTCTTCGGACCGGGGCCCCTTCCCCGTTCCCAGCCGGTGCTGCGGAGCACGGAACAGCCAGGTTGCACGGGAACGGCGAACCGGGTAACTTCTTCCAAGTCGTCGCGGCGAGGAACTCCTCCGGGAGCACCACGGGACGGCGCCCCACCCACATCGTTCCGGACCGGACGGCCAGCGCGCCGCGAGGTGCCGGGGACGTGCTAGGGTGGCGGCTCGCGAGCTTCGCCGGACGGCGGCTCCAGTCACGATCGGGTCACCAAGTGTTCACCCGAGATTGACCGGACCGACCGGGAGGGCTAAGGTTGCAGAGCACTCCGGGAGCCGGATGTCCAGTGGGACACGCTCACCGGTCTGTTGTTTGAGAACTCAATAGTGTGCCATGTTTGTTGATACCGATTGTTTTATCGGTTGATGGTT
>NZ_LDNX01000007.1:0-3795 GCF_001027955.1 Kocuria sp. SM24M-10
GGTCTGAGCCGCCGTGCCGCGGCGTGCCCCGGCCGGGGCACGCCGCGGCACGGGACCGCACCGGTCCTCCCCGGCCGGGGAGGACCGGGATCAGGCCTCGTCGAAGATCCGCACGGCCATGGTGCCGTGGGTGACCGCGGCGCCGGCGCCCAGCCCGGCGGCGACCATGACCGCCTCGGCGATCTGGGCCTTCGAGGCCCCCGCCTTCTTGGCCTGGGTCACGTGCACCTCGAGACAGTAGGGGCACTGGGAGCTGATGGCCACGGCCACCGCGATGAGCTCGCGGTGGAGCTGGTCGATGGCCCCGCCCTCCCGCCCGATCGTGCCGTCGAAGGCGGCGAAGGCCTGGAACTCCTGCGGGGCGAGCTCCTTGAACTCGGGCAGGCGCTTGAGGTCGTCCGGGGAGTGGTAGTGGTCGGTCACGGTGACGTCCTTCCGGGTCGGATGTCCCGAGGCTACCGGGACCGGCCCCGGCCGCCCACCCCCGGCGCCCGGCCCGGTCACCTCTCCCAGGGCGCCCGGACCGGGAAGTACCGCTCCAGGAACGCGGTCATCCGCTCGGCCCGCTCGGCCGCCGGCACCTCCGGGAAGCTGCCGTCGTTGAGGCAGAACATGTCCAGGCTCCGCCGCCCGAGCAGCCTGTCCATCTGCTGCAGCCCCGCCCGGGTGGTGGTGTCCACGTACTCGGTGCGGGCGGTCTCCTGGGTCACGGCCCGGCCGGTGAGCAGCGCGTAGTAGTGGTACAGCGAGTTGGTCACCGAGATGTTCTCCGCGGCGCGGAAGCGGCTGGAGGAGGTGCGGAGGAACTCCCGGGGGAACTCCTGCTCCATCTCGGCCACCACGCTGCGGCGCAGCGGGGCGGCGCAGTGCTCCAGGTGACGGGTGGTGATCCGGCCGAAGCGCTCCCACAGCAGCCTCCGGTTCACCCGCGCCGCGTTCTCGAAGCCCGAGCGCTCGGGGTGCCCCTCGCCCAGGCCGATGCGGGTGCTGGCCTCCACGAACTTCGACACCCCGCCGGGGGAGAAGAACAGGGCGGGCCCGAGCTGGCGGCCGAAGAACATGTCGTCGTTGGAGTAGAGGAAGTGCTCGGACAGCCCCTCGATCCGGTGCAGCTGCGCCTCGACCGCCTGCGAGTTGTAGACGGGCAGCACCGAGGTGTCCGCGAAGAACTCCTCGCTGCGCACCACGCGCACCCGGGGGTGCTCGGCCAGCCAGGCCGGGGGCCGGGAGTCGGTGGCGATGTAGATGGTGCGCACCCAGGGGGCGAACATGTGCACCGAGCGCAGGGCGTACTTGAGCTCGTCGACCTGCCGGAAGCGGGCCTCGTGGTCGTCGCCCTCCCCGACCACGGCGTCCTCCATGTAGGACGCCCGGACCCGCCGGTACTCGGCGTCGGAGCCGTCCACCCAGGAGAAGACCATGTCGATCTCGAAGTCGATGTCGCTGGCGTGGTCGGCGAACATGTTCTCGATGGTCGGCCACGGCAGGCCGAAGCGTTCCACGCTCCCGCGCACGGCCTCCGCGCGGGAGACGGACCGGCGGGTCAGGGAGTTCTCCACCGGCAGCCGGATCTCGTGCTCGCCGAACTCCCACAGCTCGATCTGCACGCCGGTCGCCGCGCCGTAGTACAACTTCGAGCGCTTCGAGTAGTGCGGGCGGTAGAGCCGGAACACGCGGGCGTTGCGCCGGTGCGTGAGCTCCCCGTCCGCGAGCAGCTCGGAGGTCTGCTTCTTGGTGTCCATGGGCTTGACGTAGTACGGCTCGCCGAGGGCCGCCTCCACCAGGGCCTCGCGCAGCCGCGCCCGGTCGTGCAGGTCCACCGCGACCACGGGCCGCTCGTCGTTGCCCCGCACCAGGAGGTGGTCGATCCCGGCGCCCTCCAGGACGCGGCGCAGGAAGAGCAGGTTCTGCACCATGACGTCGTGGGGCGTCTGGTCGGTGATGCGCAGGGCGAAGCGGCCCTTGTACCGGACCACGTCCGGGCGCTCGTCGAGCGCCGCGGCGGAGGCGCGGGACGCGCTGCGGAACTCCTCGCCGTCGGGCCCGTCCTCGGGCGCGGGGAAGTAGGCGGTGTCGAGCGTGGTGGCGTCGATGGTGGTCTCCTGGTCCTCGTCAGCGGCTGCGGCGCTCCCAGGATAAGACCCCGCGGGCGCCCGCCGTCACGGGGCCGGCTGGCAGCGCTCGCAGAACCACAGCGCCCGGTCCTGCGGGGGCCCGGGGTGGGTCTCGCCGGGGGTGAGCTCGGCGTCGTCGATCCGGGCCTCCCGGATCGGGGTCCCGCAGCGTCGGCAGGGCTGCCGGCCGCGGCCGTAGACCCAGAACTGCTCGCCGCGCCGGGCCGGCCCGCCCACGGTGGAGCGCTGGGAGCGGTCCCGGTTGGCGTGCAGCAGCCGGTGGGAGAGGTCCACCACGGCGCCGAGGTCCTCGACGGCGGCCACCGGGGTGAAGGGGTGCAGGCGCCGCAGGAAGAGGATCTCGTTGCGGTAGACGTTGCCGATCCCCGCGAGATTGCGCTGGTCCATCAGCGCGGCGGCCACGGGCCGGCGCGGGTGCCGGGCCAGCCGGGACAGGGCCTGTGCCCGGTCCCAGTCGGGGCCGAGCAGGTCCGGGCCGAGATGGCCCACGAGCTCGTCCTCGTCCGCCGTGGCCACGAGGTCCAGCATCCCGAGGTCGAAGCCCACCGCCTGGGCCGCGGCGGTCTCCAGGACCGCGCGCGCCTGGTAGCCGGGGCGCCGCCAGCGGGCCCCCCGCGGATAGACGTGCCACATGCCCTCCATGAGCAGGTGGGAGTGCAGGCTCAGCGGCTCCAGGGCCTCGGGGCCGCCGTCCACGCGGATCAGGAGGTGCTTGCCGCGCGGGACCACCGCGGTCACGGTGCGCCCGGAGAGGTCCGCGGTCGCGATCGCGGGGAAGCGCAGGTCGCTGCGCGTGAGGACCTGACCGGCCAGGGCTCGGCGCAGCAGCGCGGCCTGGCGGTAGACGGTGTCACCCTCGGGCACGACGGCCTCCTTCTCCGGGCGCCCCGGTCACCGGCGCATCCTCAGTCCGCGCGGGGTCGAGTAGAAGCCTCCGGCCAGCAGGGACTCCCGGACCGCGGTCTCGAGAGGGCCGGGGCCGAGCACCGGGGCCCCGTTGACCTTCTCCACCGTGAGCTTGTCCACCGCGCCCCGCCGCACGGTGCCGGCCACGGCCGGTCCGGCGGCGGCCAGGGCGTCCGCGTCCTCGGTGAACGCGAGCACGGTCCGCCCGCCGCGCTCCACGTACAGGGCCAGGTCGCCGTCCACGAGCACGACGACGGCGCCCGCCTTGCGCCCGGGCCGGTGCCGGCCGGCCGGCGCGTCCTCGCCGTCCGGGGTGGTCGCCGCGACCGGGTCCGGCCACTCGAGGGCGGCCCCGTAGGGGTTGGCGGGGTCGGTCGCGGCCAGGGCCAGCGCCACGGGCTCCTCGGCGCGCACCTGGTCGTCGGTGCTGAACGTGCGCAGGTGGTCCACGGTGGCCGGCTGGGCGAACTGGGCGGCGCCGAGCCCCTCGATGAAGTAGCCGCGGCGGGCGCGGCCGGTGTCCTCCAGGGTGGAGAGGACCTTGTAGACCGTGGCGAAGCCGCCGGGGATCTCCTCGACGGCCACGGGCCCCTTGGTCACCACCCCGTAGCGGTCCATGAGCAGCTCGGCGGTGGCCGAGGCCCGCAGCGTGGGCTCGAGCGGCTCCGGGCGCAGCATCGACCAGCGCCCGGCCACGAGCGGGGAGTCGTGCCGCTCCAGGGTGGCCGGACCGCTCGCGGCCCGCAGCGCCCCG
>NZ_LDNX01000070.1:0-6805 GCF_001027955.1 Kocuria sp. SM24M-10
CCCGCATCGTGGCCGCCCTCGCACTGCTGCGCGATGATCCCCGGCCGGCGACCGTCAAAGCTCTGGTGGGCCATCCCGGGTACCTGCGGGTGCGGGTGGGTGACTATCGGATCGTTTACACGGTCCAGGAGGGAAAGCTCCTCGTGCTGGTGCTGACCCTCGGGCATCGAGGGGCTATCTACCGCGACCTACCGTGAACCCCCACTACCTGCGCGGAGTGGGGGTTCCGGTGCTGGCAGGTGCTGGAGACCTCTCCTGCATGCCTGGAGATGTGCGGCGCCGCTGGGTGATCACTGCAGCTGTGCCTACCAGGCCGATCCGGGGCAGGGTGCTCACTGTGTTCACCATGAACAGACGTCAAAATCAGGTGAGCACAATTATGACCACCCCCTCCTGAACACACTTTTGGCCTGCTATAGCAAGGATGAGCACCCCAGGGGTGCTCACTGATACCTGTGCTCACCTCATGGAAGGCTGTGACCATGACACCCCCGCCGAGCACCCCTGACTACCCGCCGAACACCCCTACTCAGGCGGTCTTTGGGATGAGGCGCGCCGCCGAGGTGGCGGGTGTCTCGGTTTCCACTCTCCGGCGGAACAAGGAGCTGCTGCAGGCGCACGGGGCGGTCATTGCTGCCGAGGGGTGGCAGGTGCCTCTGAGCGCGCTGGTGGCTTCTGGGCTGATGCGCCGGACAACTCCTCCAGAGGCCTCAACCGCACCTCCTCAGGAGGTTCAGGAGGCAGGGACGGCCCGAGATCCGGTGGCGCTGACCGAAGCGCAGGAGCGCATTCGAGAGCTGGAGCGCGAAGCGCTGGAGCTGCGTTTCCGTGCTGAGAAGGCCGAGGCCATCGCCCAGGAGCGGGGCTCAGCGCTCGAGGCCGAGCGCATGGCGCTGCGGATGCTTACGACAGGACCACCCACGGCCCCCGCCGAGCCGGATCCGGAGACCACCTCGGCCCCGGTATCTCCGCCGCCGGCACCTGAGCAGACCGGCCCCGAACCTGAGCCGGTCAGGCAGTCCTGGTGGCGGCGCACCTTCGGGTAGATCATCAGGACAACGACGGAGGGAGAGCGCGGTGGCGCAGAAGCGGCGGGCGAGTGCCAAGAAGCAGCAGGGGAACGCGAAAAAGAAGAAGACTCCGGCCAAACCGCAGGACTGGAGTGCTGCGGTACGCCGCGCCGAGGCCGAGCTGAGGCGATCCACGGCGTCGATCGAGGCAGGGGAGACGTTCGCCTCCCAGAAGCGCACAGGCCGCGAGGGAGCACCCAGCAAGTACGGCGGCACGCACAACAGCTGACCACTGGGCTCCGGTGCTCAGACATGACGATGGCCCCGCGCTTGCGCGCCGGGCCATCGGTCTGCGGGGCGAGGTGCCTTGCGACACGCCGGACCGCTTAAAGCGGAACGGGACCGCGCCAACGGTCCCGTATCCTGAAGTCGAATCTCACAACGAGCCCATTCTAGCAAGTGCGCCAACGCTTGCAATGGAACCACCAGCGATGGACTACCTGGTGTCGGCCTGAGACGTGGCCGTAGAACAACACCTCCAGCCGACGGAGACACGGGGCATCGGGCCCCGGCGAGCTGATCCTCGCACCGCGGCCCTTCCCGGGTTAGAGCCGGTTCCTTTTGTCGAGCACGCAGACAGGGGCCGTCACCGGGTCGAGCAATCGCCGGGATCGAAGGAGTGCCAAGCCCTACAGCGACCAGATGTCGCCGGAGCTGCGTGCACATGCCGCCACTGCCCACGAGTAATGCCGTGGGCCGCGCTACCGGTCACACAGTGACCCCCATACGGCCATCTCCGAAGTCTCGGGCTGGACACCTTGCGCGCCTCTCTCGTTCCCCTTCCCGGGAGCGTTAGAGGCACACCCCTGCCCGCCAACCAAGCAACCGAGCCCCAGGCTGGCCCGGCGTTGCCGAGATGAACAGTTCCATAGACCAACTCGGCAAGTAGGCGGTCAGGAAAGAACAGCACGAGCGTCAGCGAGTTCCTTTCCTCCAAGAAACCTGGCTCTACGCTGGCCGGATGATCAGTAACAACCGGTACTCGATGATGGACTGCCTGATGTGCGACAAGGACGGTCCTCACTACCAGTACAGCCCGGACAAAGAAGACGTCTTCCAGTGCAGTCAGTGCTTCGCGATGTTCACTGACTCTTCCCCGAAGTGGTCCGCATAGACCCTCCTCTTACCTGGCGACCACAACCAGGACACCCCAGCGGAAGATGCGTGGGGTCCTCAAGGTGAGTGAGCCAGGGGTGGGGCACCTGAGCAGCTGATCTCACCAGAGCGGCGCGGTGAGCGCTGCGTTCGGCCGCGGGCGGCCTCTCACAGCTTCACCGCACCGACCCTGTCGGAGCGTGCCCGCCACCTGTTTGGCGATTTCGCGCCCTAGGGGGCACTCAATCGCCGCGGTGGACACGCTCCGACGATGCGAGGTATGACTAGCGTTACGTTCGCTGGCGCTCACTGCACGCAAGTCTTCCTCGCCGCCTCCTCGCTTCGCTGCGGGGGCGGGAGTGGATCTCGCAGAGCTCGACCCACCAAGGGAGGGGGTCACCTCGTGGCCGAGGAGACCGAAGGACCGGTCAAGCGCACCCGCGTGGTCGCGGTGCGCTTGACCGATGGGGAGCACGCCGCCTGGGTGGCGGCAGCGGCGGAAGCTGGGTCCGGGCGGTTGGGCACCTGGGTGCGCACCACCATGGCCGGCCTGCTCACCGGTCACCGGGCGGCGCCGGCCCGTCCTGGTCCGCCCCCGGAGGTCGCTGCACTGCGGGCGGAGCTGGCCCGGGTGGGCAACAACCTGAATCAGGCCGTGCGCGCGGCGAACGTCTCCGGCCTCGATCGAGTCTCGGCGGCGGAGTTGGTGGCCCGGGTGGATGCGGCCGAGGCCGTGATGGGTCAGATCCGGGAAGCGCTGCGGTCATGATCGCCAAGATCACCCGTGGCACCCGGGCCGGGGACATCGCCGCCTATCTGCACGGGCCGGGCAAGACCGCGATGCACACCTACCGCGATCGCGACGGGGCCGAGCAGGTCGGGGGCATCGTGATCGGCGGGACCCTGGCGATGCGCGGGGACACCACCGGGCGGTGGGCCGCCGAGCTGCGCGAGGCGGCGGCCTCACGCCCGGACATCACCAAGCCGATCTGGCAGGTCTCCCTGCGCTGCGCACCCGAGGACCGGGTGCTCACCGATGCGGAGTGGCGCGATGCGGCCACGGCGTTCATGACCCGGATGGGTCTGGAGGACCGCCCGTGGGTGGTGGTCCGGCACGCCGATGACCACGTGCACCTGGTCGCCTCCCGGGTCAGTGACACCGGGCAGGTGTGGCACGGGCGCCAGGACTACCGCCAGGCCCAGACCGCGTGCGCGGAGCTCGAGGAGGCCTACGGGCTGCAGGTCGCCCCGCGGGAGACCACGAGGGTGTCCCGGCGGGCGGCCGATCACCAGATCACCCGCGGGGAACGCCACCAGGCCCTGCGCACCCAGGTGCCGCCGGAGCGGGTGGAGCTGGCTACCGTGGTCCGGGCGTGCGCAGCCCGGGCCAAAGGTGGCGGCACCCAGGGATTTGAGGCCGAGCTGGAGAAAGCGGGGGTGGTGTTCGAGGCCAATCGCGCCTCCACGGGGCGGATGTCGGGGTACAAGTTCGGCACTGGGCGCGTGGACGAGGCGGGGCAGCGGGTCTGGTTCAAGGCCTCCCAGCTGGACAAGACCCTGGCCTGGTCCAAGCTCTCCCAGGTCCTCGACGCCCCATCCCCGTCCCAGCGGGTGCAGGTGCCGGAGAAAGGACTGCTGGAATCCAAGGCCAAGTACCAGGCCAGGGTGGCCGACGCCCAAGCCGAGGCCACCCAGCGCCGGCACCAGCAGATCGGCCAGGCCCAACGGGTCGAAATGGGCGAGGTCGCCAGCTGGTGGGCGAAGCGCAATGAGACCGATCCCCGCCTGATCGCCCACCAACAGCAGATTCTCGAGATCTCTCGGATCCGGCAGATGATGGCCCGTGAGCGTCCTGTAGGGCCGCGCCAAGCGGTCCCCGTACAGAACCAGGAACAGGCGCGTCCGTATGTCACCCCTACCCGGGACAAGGACACGGGCATGGAGCGCTAAACGCTGCTGGTCACCAAGCTCTGCCCACCCCCGGTTGCCCCCGCTCCTGGTTCTGGGCTACTGGCTGGGCGAAGGAAAGATGAAACCGACTAGACAGTGCCGAGAGAACCCTGCTTGTCTGACTGCATCACCAGTGTGATGCATCACCCAGGCGTCGTTCATCCCCCCACTTGGAAGCATGAGGAAAAAATGAAGAAAATCGCCACAGGAGCAACCTTGATCGCAGCCGTCGGATTCTCGGCCCTATCGGTGGCACCCGCCGCGGCCGTGACTCTCCCGTTCCCCAACTGCGACACCGCTGAGGCCGCCGGCGTCTACAACATTCCGGCTTCCTCCGCGGCCTATGGCACGCACTTGGATCGGGATGGGGACGGCTTCGGCTGCGACGCAACAACCAACCCCTACAACCAGGAAATCGTCGACCAGATCGTAGCCGGGAACACCGGTGTGAGTGACACTGTGCCTCCGGTTGTTGACAGCCCGCAGATGGAGCAGATGCCCGTTGGCGGAGCCGAGACCGGCGTCGCCCAGGAGAGCACCCACAACACGAGCGCTCTCGCCCTCGGTGGAGGCATGGCCTTGATGGCGGCGGCCGGTGGCACTTACGTGGTTCGACGCCGCAACGCTCAGGCCTAGTCCTGCTAACACTCCGGATTGATCGGATACATTTCCACGCATGATCAGTTCCACCGGCGACCGCCGCAGACGCTGTCTAGCATCTGCGGCGGTCGCTCTCTTTGCCCTTACCGGTTGCGCGGACAATACTTCGGCCCCTGCTGAAGCTACGCGGGCGCCGTCATTGGTGGATTCCTCCACACCATCGACTGCCTCATCGAGTCGCACACCACCGGCCACGACACCTTCTGGCACCTCGCGTGCCCAGCTGCCAGCCATGGCGGAGTCTCAGCCGATATCTCTGCGCATCCCTTCCATCGGGGCCCAGTCGGAGCTCCTTAGCTTGGGATTGCAGGACAACGGGTCCTTGGAAGTTCCTCCGGGTGATCCTGGGGCTCCCGCTGCTTGGTACAGCGGTTCTCCCACCCCTGGAGAACGTGGGCCAGCAGTTCTTCTCGGACACGTCAATGCCACCGATGGCGGACCGGGCGTCTTTGCCGGTCTGCGCGAGCTCAAGGTCGGGGACACCATTGAGGTCACGCGTGAGGACGGCACAACAGCCGTATTTACCGTTGAACGAGGCGAGCAATATTCCAAGAATGCTTTCCCCACTCAGAAGGTGTACGGGAACACCGAAGGGTCCGAACTACGCCTGATCACCTGTGACGGATACGACCCCACGACTGGTGAGTTCGATGACAACTATGTGGTCTACGCCCAACTCGTTATTTGATAAATCCAGAAAACCGGTTCATCGCAGATGAGGGTGTAGGTCGCCTGGTATCGGTGGGCAGGAGTCGAAGACTGCCCGGATGGAGTCGGAGGACTTCTGATTGCTGCCGTTACGAGGTGCTCGGTTGGAGGCGCAGAAGCATGGTCAGCGAGCCGTCCACCGCGTCGACCTGCCGGAAGCCCACACGCTCGTACAGGTGCCTGGCGTAGTTGTCCGCTTCCACGCTGAGGCTCATTGAGGTCAGTCCTTGCTCACGGGCGGCAGCGATGAGCACGTCCAGTAACTGCGCCCCAACCCCGCGTCCTCGCCACGCTTGCACGACACCCATCGACACTTCAGGTGTGGCAGCGTCCACGAAGCCGTAGCCCGCGTCGCTCTCGGGCAACAGTCGCGCCCAGGCGGCTCCTACAGGCTGCTGGCCGTCCAGGGCAATGATGCCCAGGTCTCCGGGGAGCGGCCAGCCCGCGACGTAGTGTGCGAACTCCGGTGTGCTCAGTACCGCTGCGACGCTGCCCGCCGGCCCGTCAGGTCGCCAGAAGGCCGCTGCCACGAGCATCTCGATGAGGAAGTGGGCATCCGACGCATCGGCACGGCGAAGGGTGACAGTCACTAGACCATGGTGACCGCTACACCCTCGTTTGCGAAGAGCCAGAAAACCTCGATGAATTCTTTTTAAGTGAATCAAGCTCGCGTCTTGAGAGTTCGGTGAGAATTTCTGGCTTGGTTACTGTTTTGCATCCCTAGGGTTGCGGGACGTCTCGATAGCAACACCCTGGCCCCATGGAGTCCTCCGGATTTCCGCAGATCTCTGCGGCGTGGGATGGCTTGCAGCTATGTGCTGTAACCGGACAGGGGCAATCCTGTCGCGAAGATCAGTTGCGAGACACCGGGCAGCGAGTCCAGGTCTCGGCAACTGCACCGCTAAAATGTACAATTTAGCTATGATTCGGATTCCCGCAACACAAGCCCGGCAGCGGTGGGCGCAGACGATGGACTCCGCCCGTCGGAACCCGGTGACGATCACGGACCACGGGCGAGAGACCGTGATGGTCCTGGACATCGAGATCGCCCACCGGGCGCTGCGCGCCCTGGAAGACGCCGAGGACGCCGCGGCGGCTGATGCGGCTGCAGCGGCGATCGAGGCTGGCGAGGAAACGGTTCCGCTGGAAGACATGGCCCGCGAGCTCGGCTTGAAGCTTGAGTGAGCGGTATGCGGTCGAGCTGAGCAAGCGTGCCGCGAAGGAGCTCCGTAAGCTCGACCGACCCGTGCAGGCCCGCATCGTGGCCGCCCTCGCACTGCTGCGCGATGATCCCCGGCCGGCGACCGTCAAAGCTCTGGTGG
>NZ_LDNX01000071.1:0-16109 GCF_001027955.1 Kocuria sp. SM24M-10
CGCCGACGACGACGACGAGAAGAAGGACGACGAGGAGGACGAGAAGTACGTCCACGAGTACGACTGAAAGCACGACGGCCACGACTGGTACAACGACGCCGACGACGACCACGAGAAGGACGACGACGAGAAGTACGACCACGAGCACAACTGGAAGCACGACGGCCACGGCTGGTACAACGACGCCGACGACGACGACGAGAAGAAGGACTACGAGAAGGACTAGTACGAGCACTCGTCCCACCACAAGAACTGAGCCGATCGGCACCCGGGCCGATCGACGGCACCGGCACAGCATGCGCTGACAGGGCCTTGCCCCGGGTGCTGTGGTCGGTTCGGGAGGGCCGGTGGCCCACCCCCGGCTCCCTCCCGGTCGGAGCGCACGGACGGGCGCTCGCCGGGGCCGTGCTGAGCATGCAGGAGCACCCCATCCGGTCAGCGGATGGGGTGCTCCTGCATGCTCGGCCCCGCTGTCCGCCGGTGCCGGGAGGTTCCGCCCGGTCACGGGCAACGACGCGGGCCAGGGCGGGCCGGCCGGTTTCTTGATCGAATCTCCATGTGCTCTCGACACGACCGCCACTCGGACGCCCCAGGCTGGGGGCAGCACCCCGGGAAGGTGCAGGACCTGTGGACGGGTTCCGGGCCCCTGCCGGCTCCTCGTGATCGGGACCCTGCTGCCGCCCGGGTCCGGTCACCACCAGGAGGGGCGACATGAGCACCGGCGAGGAATCAACTGTTCGTCCGCAGGAAGGTCACGCCGCCGGTCGCACCGGACGAGGGGGTGGCACGCCGCGCCTGGTCGGTGTGGATGCGGCCCGCGGTCTGGCGCTGATCGGCCTGATCGCCGTGCACGTCCTGCCGGAGGAGAACGACGCCACCGGCGAACCGACGTGGAGCTTCCTGCTGTTCTCCGGGGACTCGGCCGCATTGTTCGCGCTGCTGGCCGGGGTGGGCCTGGCACTGTCCACGGGCCGGAGCCGGCCGCACCGGGGCCGGGAGCTGGCCGCCGACCGGGTCGGGCTGGCAGTGCGGGCGGCGCTGATCGCCTGTGTGGGCCTGCTGATCGGCTACGCGATGCCCGAGGACGCCCCCGCCGACGGGATCCTGCTGTACTACGGAATGTTCTTCCTGCTGGCCCTGCCGTTCCTGTCCCTGGGGCCGAGAACCCTGTTCGCTGCCGCCGGCGTGTTCGCGGTGGTCGCCCCGCTGCTGATCCTGTGGCTGCGGGACTCGCTGCCGGAGCCGGCCTCGTCCAATCCGACCTTCGAGCACCTGCTGACCGCCCCGACGGCGGTGCTGGCGCAACTGGTGCTCACGGGCACGTATCCGGCACTGGCGTACCTGACGTACATCCTGGCCGGCATGGGCATCGGGCGGCTGGACCTGCGGGCGACGGACGTGCAGGCACGCCTGGCCGCGACCGGGACGGGCCTGGCGATCGCGGCCCAGTTCGTCTCCTGGATCCTGCTGTACGCGGCCGGAGGATTCCAGCGGCTGGTCGAGTCATCGCCCGGCCTGGACGAGGAGGCGGTCATGGAGGCGTTGATCTGGGGCCCGGACACCGACGGGCCGGACTCGGCCTGGTGGCTGGTGGTGACCACCCCGCACATGAACACTCCGCTGTCCATCGCCTGGAGCCTCGGAGTCGGCATGACGGTCCTGGGGGTGCTCCTGCTGGCCTCGCGCTGGATCCGGATGTGGTTGCGACCGTTGGCGGCGATGGGGGGGATGACCCTGACCCTGTACTCAGCGCATCTGGTGGCCCTGTCCTCCGAGGTCCACTACGACGAGCCCTACCTGTGGTTCCTGGTGCACCTGGTGGTGGCCGCCTTGTTCGCCCTCATGTGGCAGACCCTGGTGGGTCAGGGGCCGCTGGAGAAGGTCGTGGGCACGGCAGTGAGGGCCGTCCGACGGGCGGTGCTGCGCGGCGCCACCGAGCACCGGACCTAGGTTCCCGCCCCGCACGGCGTTCGGGGCCCGCCGCACGCCTTCCGGCCGGGCGGTCCTCGTGCGTGCGGTGCTCAGCCGCTGGACCGGTCGGGCAGGAGCAGCCGGAAGCTGGCCCCCTGGCCGGGCCCGGGGCTGGCGGCCTCCAGGGTTCCGCCGTGGGCCTCCACGAGGGCCTTGCTGATGGCCAGGCCCAGTCCCGACCCGCTGCGGTCACGGTCGTGCTCGCGCCCCGGGGCGGCACGGTAGAACCGCTGGAGGACGTGCGGCAGGTGCTCCGGCGCGATGCCCTCGCCGTCGTCGGCGACGGTGATGCTCAGGGCGTGGTCGGCCCGCTCGGTGCGCACGTGGACGTGCCCGCCGGGCCCGGTGTGGCGCAGGGCGTTCTCCAGCAGGTTGGCGAGCACCTGCCCGATCCGCTCCGGATCCAGGAGCATCGGTCCGGTGCCCGCTCCGGTGCCGGAGGTCGTCACGGTCACGTCCTTGGCGGTGGCGGCCGGGTGGATGCCGGCCACCGCCTGGGCCACCAGGTGCTGCGGATCCACCGGGGACGGGTGCAGGCGGGTCTGGCTCTCTTCGGCCACGGTCAGTTCCCGGATGTCACGGGCCAGACGCTCCAGGCGGGCGATCTGGGCGGCCAGGATCGCCTGGGTGCGCTCGTCGAGATCCACGACCCCGTCCTCGATGCCCTCCAGATGGCCCTTGAGACTGGCCAGTGGAGTGCGCATCTCGTGTGCGAGATCGGCCAGCATCTGCCGGCGGGTGGTGTCGATGGCCGCGAGCCGGGCGGCCATGTCGTTGAAGGCGACGGCGAGGACGTCGAACTCCTGGCCCAGGCCGGTCGTGGGCACCTGCACGTCGTAGTGGCCGTCGGCGACCTCCCGGGCCGCGGAGGTGAAGGCCCGCAGGGAGCGGCCGACGGTGCGGTGCAGGTAGAAGCTGAGCAGCCCGGCGATGTAGAGCGCGGGGATCCCGCCCGTGGCCACCGCGGTGAGCCCGACCTCCCGGAAGGCGTCCTGCAGGTGGACCAGCCCGGTGGCCTCGTCGGCGTGCCCGGCCAGGAGCAGCTCCCGGTAGAACATGGCCGGGCCGATCAGCGCGGCGGTGACGATCACCGTGACCAGCCCGGCGGCCAGCACCGCGGTCTGGGCCAGCATCATCCGCGCGGTCAGGCTGCCCCAGTGCCGCGGCGCCCCGGTCCTGGTGGCCGGCCGCGCTCCCGTGGGCGGTGCTGCGGCGCTCATCGCCCGGTGCCCATCCGGTAGCCGATGCCGCGCACGGTGTGGATGAAGCGGGGAGCGGTGGCCTCGTCGTGCAGCTTCTTGCGGATCCGCCCGATGTGCACGTCCAGCAGGTGCTCGTCCCCGGTCCAGTGGGTGTCCCAGACCAGGTCGACCAGCTGCCGGCGGCTGAGCACGGTCTGCGGGTGGGCGGCGAGGGCGGCCAGCAGGTCGAACTCGATGCGGGTCAGCGCCACCGGCTGCCCGTCCAGGTGCACCTCGCGCGACAGGTGGTCGACGGCCAGGCTCCCGATCCTGCGCGGGCCCGGCGCGGCCTCCGCCGCTCCGGCGCCGCGCCCGAGGACGGGGCCGGAACCGGCCTGGTGGACCCGGCGCATCATGACCTGCACGCGGGCCACCAGCTCGCGGGGGCTGAACGGTTTGGTCATGTAGTCGTCGGCCCCCACCGACAGGCCCACGAGCTTGTCCACCTCGTCGTCGCGGGCGGTGAGCATGAGGATGTAGCAGTTCGAGAAGGTGCGCACCTGCCGGCACACCTCGACCCCGTCCATCCCCGGCAGACCGAGGTCCAGCACCACGACCTGCGGGTCCTGTGCGCGCACGGCCTCCAGCGCCTCGGTGCCGATGTGACGGACCGTGACCTCGAACCCGGCCTTGACCAGGTAGCCCTGGACCAGGTGCGCGAGGTCCGCCTCGTCGTCGACGACCAGGACCCGGCCCACCGGCGTCGTGGACATTGACTTCTCCTTCGCAGGGGATGCATGACCGGACAGGGCGGCGAGAACGCCGTGCGGACCCGGACGGGTCCACCCCTCGGTCGTCACCGGCGCCCCGTGGCTCTCATCCTCCCGTGGATCGGGGGCCGCCACCAGACCCGTCACGCGACAGCGCAGAAGGAAGGCGGAAGGAGGCGCCAGGAGGGCGGCAGCGAGAAGGAAGCGGGACACCCGAGGGGTGTCCCGCTCCTCCGCCCGCGCCGGGGGCGCGGGTCCGGCCGGCGGGGCTCAGCCGACCGGGACCACCCCGGCGTAGTCGGTCTGGTAACCGGTGACCGGGGCGTGCGGGATCTCGTCCCAGCGCTCCGGGTCCTCCTGCTGGACCTCGCCGGTGGCCAGGCCGAGCAGCAGCTCCTGGAGGGCGAGCACGTTCTGCCGCACGCTCTTGCCGCGGGCCTTCTGACCGAGGCTGCCGTCCGAGGAGTTGCCCGAGGTCTCGAAGAACACCACCGGGTGGGAGTGACCCTCGGGGTTGAGCCCGTCGTGGTCCAGGCCGAGCATCATCGCCGAGACGACACCGCCCTTGATGTCGATCTCGTAGCTGCCGCCCACCTGGTAGCGGTCGATGTTGATGGAGCCGTACTTCGACAGCTCGTCGTAGACGTGCACGTTCATCTGCCGGGTGAGCCGGTCGTAGGCCCCGTCCGCGAGCCCCGGCAGGGTCGGCCCGCCGGGGGCCAGGGAGATGCCCAGGGACAGCGTGACGTCGTCGCCGGTCCCGTGCTCCGTCTTGAGGCCCTGGTGGTGGATGTCCACGCCCCAGGACGGGTCGACGGTCGTCCAGTACTCGTAGAAGGCGCGGGACTCGTCGGCCGCGAAGCCCTCGGCCGTCCAGTCGCGGTTGAGGTCGATGCGCTGCGGCGTCCCGCCCTCCGGCGCGCCGGAGACCTGGTCCCACAGGACGGTGTGCCGGATGTTGGCCTCGGCGCCGTCCGGGTTGTACATGGGGATGACGTGGAAGGTGAACTTCTCGCGCAGCAGCTCGTACTCGGCCGAGCCGTTGGTGCCGAGGTCCTTGAGCAGGGTCAGCAGGGCGTCGGTGCCGTAGGGCTCGTTGCCGTGGATGCGGCCCTGGAGCCACACGTGCTCCTCGCCGGAGCCCACGGTCGCGACCCACAGGTCCCGGCCCTGCTCGGAGGTGCTCACCTCCATCCCGGCCTCCGCCAGGGTGAAGGCGTCCACGCCGTAGCGGCTGGTCCGCTCGAGCTTCTGCAGCTCCCGCACCACGTCGTCGGCGGTGAGGATGCTCGAGATGTTGGTCCGCCCCTCCGTGGAGGGGAAGTTCGCGTCCGCGGCGGCGGGCGCGGCCGCGCCGAGGGGAAGGGCGGCGGCGAGCGCGAGCGCCGCCGCGGTCCGGCGCCGGCGGCGCGGGCGGTCCGAGGGGCGGGGGGTCGCGGGGTCGTGGTGCTGAGGGATCACGTGCTGGTCCTCCGGGGGTGAGCGGTGCTGCCGGCGCGTCCCTGGGGTGGTCGGCGCCGGCACGGGGTGCTGGTGATGCTAATCACCATCGCACACACCCGTCACCGCCCCGGGCGCAACAGCAGAAGTACTGCTCGGTAGCGCGGTGTCCGGGGGCGGATCGTCCACGGGCTCCGCCCGCGGCCGGGGTCCGGACCCGCGCAGCGGCCGTCGGCCCGTCGCCCCGGGCGGCGGACGAGCGCGCCGGCGCGACCGGTCGGACGGACGCACGGCAGCCCGTTCACACCCCTCATTTGCACACCGTGCAACGTTGCACTTAGTGTAAGCACGTGCTGCACTCCGACGACCGCCGACGCCAGGTCAAGTCCGCCAACCGCCGCGCCATCATCGACGCCGCGGCCGCCCTCGCCGAGGAGGGCGGCCTCGGCCGCTTCACCGTCGAGGACCTCGCCGAGCGCGCCGGTGTCTCGCGGCGGACGATCTTCAACCACTTCGCCTCGGTCGACGACGCCGTCTACGCCCGGTGCAGCGAGCTGCTGGGCGTGATCGTCGACGACTTCGTCGAACGCGCCGACGCCACCCCGCCGCCCGCCACCCCGAGCACGGGCGCGGTCTTCGAGCAGCTGGCGGACGTCATCGAGCGGACCGACCTGGTCCGGCCCCTCTCCCGCATCGCCCGGCTCGTGGGCACCGGGGAGAACCACCCGGCCACCGTGATGTGGGGCCACGAGGTCCTGCAGAACGTCACGGCCCGGCTGACGGACGAGGTGGCCCGGCGCAACCCGCACTCCGATCCCTTCACCGTGGCACTCCTGGCCAGCTCCCTGATCAACGCCATGGAGGTGGCCTTCACGCAGTGGGCGGCGGAGACCGGCGCGGCCGACACGCCCGGCAGCCGGCTCGTCTGGCAGCGCCTGCTGCGCACTGCGGTGGAGCACCTGCGGCACGGCTTCGCCGGCTGAACCGCCGCAGCGTCCGCCCCGCACGCGTTCCCCGCCCGCTCCATCCCTCCCCGGGCCCGTCCCGGAACGACCGACAGAGAAGAGCCATGGCCCAATTCCTGTACCGACTCGGGCGCCTCGCCGCCCGCCGCGCCTGGACCGTGATCGCGGCCTGGGCGGCCGTGCTCGTCATCGCGGGCAGCGCCTTCGCCGTGGCCGGCGGCCAGCTGACCACTGCGATCACGATCCCCGGCACCGAGACCCAGCGGCTGTCCGACCGCCTCCAGGACGAGCTGCCCGACGCCGGGCACGGCACCGGGCGGATCGTGTTCCGCACGGAGTCCGGCGAGCCCTTCACCGCCGAGCAGCGCGAACAGATCGGCACGGCCCTGACGGCCGCCGGCGACTCCGCCGGGGTCGACGGCGTGCTGAACCCCTTCACCGCCCAGGCGGAGCGCGAGGACCAGCAGCAGCAGCTCGCCGACGGCCGCGAGCAGCTGGCCGACGGGCGGGACCGGCTCGAGCAGGGACGCGCGCAGCTCGAGGACGCCGAGGCCACCCTGGAGGAGAACCAGGAGAAGCTCGACGACGCCCGCGAGCAGGCCGAGCGGGCCGACGCCCCGGGCCCGGTGCGCGACGAGCTCGAGGAGCGCCAGGAGGCCCTCGACGACGGGCGCGCGGAACTGGAGCGCAACCGGGCCGAGCTGGAGGCCGGCGCCGAGGAGCTCGAGGCCCGCGCCCCGGAGGTGGCGCGCGGCGAGCGGCTGCTCGCCCTGGCCGAGGACACCCGGACCGTCTCCGAGGACGGGACCGCCGCGATGGCCGTGGTGACCTTCACCGCCCAGCAGCAGGCGGTGACCGCCGAGGACAAGGAGGCGCTGCAGGCGGCCGTGGACGAGGCGCCGATCGGCGGCGTCCAGGTCGAGTACTCGAGCGAGATCGCCCAGGACATCTCCCAGCTGTTCGGTCCCGCCGAGGTGATCGGCGTCCTGATCGCGGCCGTGGTGCTGCTGGTGATGCTGGGCACCCTGGTCGCGGCCGGCCTGCCCATCCTCACGGCCCTCACCGGCGTGGGCATCGGTGCCCTGGCGACCCTGTCCTTCTCCGGGGTCGTGCAGATGACCTCGGTGACCCCCATGCTCGGGCTCATGCTCGGGCTGGCCGTGGGCATCGACTACTCGCTGTTCATCCTGAACCGGCACCGCCAGCAGCTGCTGCGGGGCGTGGGTCTGCACGAGTCGATCGGCCTGGCCACCGGCACCTCGGGCAACGCGGTGGTCTTCGCCGGGCTCACCGTGATCATCGCCCTGGCCGCCCTGAACGTCACCGGCATCGGGTTCCTGGGGATGATGGGCACCGCGGCGGCGGTGTGCGTGGCCGTGGCCGTGCTGATCGCCGTCACCCTCACCCCGGCGCTGCTGTCGCTGGCCGGGCACCGGCTGCTCTCGGCCAGGGCCCGGGAGCAGGCCGCCCGCACCCCCGCGCACCGCGGCGAGCGGCGTGAGGGCGTGGCCACCCGCCGTCCGGTGCTGACCCTGCTCGCCGGGGTCACGGCCCTCGTGCTGATCGCCCTCCCGGCGGCCTCGATGCGGCTGGGCCTGCCGGACGCCTCCTCGGAGCCGGCCGACTCCACCCAGTACCGGGCCTACCGGATCATCGACGAGCAGTTCGGGGCCGGCGCCAACGGGCCGGTGCTGGTGGTCGCGGACCTGCCCGAGGGCACCGACGCGGCCGGGGCCGCGGACCTGCAGGTGGCCGTCGGCGAGGAGCTCATGGAGCGGGAGAACGTCGTCTCGGTCGTCCCGGCGGGGCTCTCCGAGGACCGGCGCACCGCGGTCTTCCAGGTCACCCCGGCCGAGGGACCGGCCGCGGAGTCCACCGAGGAGCTCGTCGACGACCTCCGCGCCCTCTCCCCCGCCCTGGAGGAGGAGTACGGCGTCGGCATCGGCGTCACCGGACTGACCGGCGGCAACATCGACGTCTCGCAGAAGCTCGCCGCCGCGCTGCCGGTGTACCTGGCGGTGGTGCTGGGCCTGTCCCTGCTGCTCATGGTGCTGGTGTTCCGCTCGGTCCTCGTCCCGGTGATCGCCACCGCCGGGTTCATGCTCACCCTCTTCGCGGCCTTCGGCGCCGTGGTGGCCATCTACCAGTGGGGCTGGCTGGGCGCCGTGTTCGGCGTGCACGACCCGGGCCCGGTGCTCAGCTTCCTGCCCACGCTGCTCGTGGGCGTGCTGTTCGGGCTGGCCATGGACTACCAGCTGTTCCTCGTCTCCGGGATGCGGGAGGCCTACGTCCACGGCCGCTCCGCCCGTGCCGCCGTGCGGGAGGGCCTCGACGCGGGCCGGGCCGTGGTCACGGCCGCGGCGATCATCATGATCTCGGTGTTCACCGGCTTCGTCTTCTCCCACATGGCCATGGTCCGGCCCCTCGGCTTCGGCCTGGCCTTCGGGGTGCTCGTCGACGCCTTCGTGGTGCGGATGACGCTGATCCCCGCGGCCATGCACCTGCTCGGGGACCGGGCCTGGTGGCTCCCCCGCTGGCTGGACCGGGTGCTGCCCGACGTCGACGTCGAGGGCCAGTCCCTGGAGCGCGGTCCCGGGACGGCTCCCCAGGAGCCCGCTCCGGCGCGCGCGGGCACGGAGGAGGTCCGGGAGCCCGTCGCCGCACGGTGACGTGCAGCACACCCGGCACGGAGGCGACGACCCGCGTCGTCGTCCTCCGCGCCGGAGTCATAGACTGGACCATTGTGAAAGCACTGCTGCTGGAGAACGTCCACCCCGAGGCCGAACGCATCCTCAACGAGAAGGGCATCGAGGTCGAGACCCGCAAGGGAGCCCTCGACACCGAAGAGCTCATCGACGCCCTCGACGGCGTCGAGCTGCTCGGCATCCGGTCGAAGACCCAGGTGACCCGGGAGGTGTTCGACGCCCACCCCGAGCTGCTGTCCGTGGGCGCGTTCTGCATCGGCACCAACCAGATCGACCTCACGGCCGCCACCGAGCACGCCGTGACGTGCTTCAACGCCCCGTACTCCAACACCCGGTCGGTGGTGGAGCTCGCGATCGCCGAGATCATCTCGATGGCGCGGCACCTGACCGACAAGAACCAGGCCATGCACGAGGGCGTGTGGGACAAGTCCGCCACGGGCGCCCACGAGGTCCGCGGCCGCACCCTGGGCATCGTGGGCTACGGCAACATCGGCTCCCAGCTCTCCGTGCTCGCCGAGACGCTCGGCATGCGCGTGTACTACTACGACATCGTGGACCGCCTGCCCCTGGGCAACGCCCAGCGCTGCGACACCCTCGAGGAGCTGCTGGAGCGGGTCGAGACCGTGTCGCTGCACGTGGACGGGCGGGCCGGCAACGACAGCCTGTTCGGCCGCGAGCAGTTCGAGCGGATGCGCCCCCGCTCCCTGTTCCTCAACCTGTGCCGCGGCATGGTGGTGGACTACAACGCCCTGCGCGACGCCCTCGTCAGCGGGCACATCGCCGGGGCCTCGGTGGACGTCTTCCCGAACGAGCCCAAGGCCGCCGGTGACCGGTTCAGCTCGGTGCTGCAGGGCCTGCCCAACGTGATCCTCACCCCGCACATCGGCGGCTCCACGCAGGAGGCGCAGGTGGACATCGGACGGTTCGTGGCGGGCAAGCTCTCGGCCTTCGTGACCTCCGGCTCCACGAGCCTGTCGGTGAACATGCCGCAGGTCCAGCTCAACAGCGCGGTCAACGGCACCCGCATGCTGCACCTGCACCGCAACGTGCCGGGCGTGCTCGCGACCGTCAACAGCGTCCTGGGCAGCCACGGGATCAACATCGACCGCCAGCAGCTGTCCACCCGCGGGGACACCGGCTACCTGGTCACGGACGCCGCCAACGGCGTGACCCGCGAGGTGATCGAGCAGATCCTGGCTCTGCCGGAGACCATCCGCCTCAGCACCATCAACTGAGGCCCCGTCACGCGCCCGTCCCGGCCGCGTGACGGAGCCAGGTGGCACAATGACGGCATGAGCGGCGTCCAGGAGCAGCCCGCCGGCCACGGCAGGAGCACCTACGGGGCGGTCGTGCTCGCCCTCGCTCCCGCGGGGGCGGCACCGGAGCCCGCGGACGGCGCCCGCCCGGGCGAGGACGCCGGCCCGGTCCCGATACCCCCGGGCGCCGGCGCCCTGCACCCCCGCCACCGGGCCGACGCGGCCGCGCTCCTCGCCCGGCTGCGCGCCGAGGGCGTGCTCACCGCCCTGGTCACCGCCCACCCGGAGCTGCCGGTCGACCCGCCGGCGGACATCGTGGTCTCCGCGGATCCGCCCGCGGACCGGACCGCCGGGGCGGGCGGCCCGGACCGGCACCCGCCGGCGGCGTCCCTGCTGCTCGCCGCCCGTCGGCTGGCCGTCGAGCCCGAGCACACCGTGGTGGTCAGCGACAGCAACCGCCTGATCCGCGCCGCGGTGCGCCACGGCTTCGGGCTCGTGGTCGGCGTGGACGGGGCGGCCCGGCGGGGTCCGCTGCTCGCCGCGGGCGCCCACCTCGTGGTGGACAGCCTGGAGGACCTGGACATCCCGGTGCGCGCCGGGCCCGAGGACCCGGGCTGGGGCGGCGGCTCGGGCGGGGAGAGCCCGTGGAACCTCACCTACTCGTGCCTGGACCCCCCGCAGGAGGGCCTGCGGGAGGCGCTGTGCACCCTGGGCAACGGGTACCAGGCCGTGCGCGGGGCAGCGTGCGAGTTCCGCGCCGACGGCACCCACTATCCGGGCACCTACCTCGCAGGCGTCTACGACCGGCTGCGCCAGGAGGTCGAGGGCCGCACGGTGGAGCACGAGGACCTCGTCAACGCGCCCAACTGGCTGCTGCTGCAGTACCGCGTCCAGGACGGGTACTGGTTCGCCCCCACGCCCTCGAACGTGCTCGAGCACCACCAGGACCTCGACCTGCGCGTCGGGGTGCTGACCCGCACCCTGCGCTTCCGGGACGAGGCCGGGCGCACCACCCGCGTGACCACCCGCCGCTTCGTCTCCCAGGAGCAGCGCCACCTCGCCGGCCAGGAGAGCGTGTTCGAGGCCGAGGACTGGAGCGGGACGCTGACCGTGCGCAGCCTGGTGGACGGCGACGTCGACAACCACAACGTCGCCGCGGACTCCCCGCTGACCGGACACCACCTGGAGGAGCCGGAGCTGCTGGACCTGGGCCGCGGCACGGTGCTGGTCGACGCCGCCACCACCCAGTCCAGGATCCGCGTCGCCGTGGCCGCCCGCACCCGGGTGCTGCGCAGCGGGGCCGAGGACCGGATGCACGCCCGCAGGTCCTGCCGCCCGGCCCCCGGCGTGATCGGCCACGAGCTGACGCTGCGGATGACCCCGGGCGCGCGCGTGCGGGTCGAGAAGATCGCCGCCCTCGTGACCTCGCGGGACCGGGCCGTCTCCACCCCCGCGCTCGCGGCCGCCACCCTGCTGGAACGGGCCGGCGGCTTCGACGAGCTGCTGGGCGCCCACGTGGCCGCCTGGCAGGCCCTCTGGTCGGCCTTCGCGGTGGCCACCGACGCCGGCGGCCGCCAGGGCCTGGCCGTGAACCTCAACACCTTCCACGTCCTGCAGTCGGTGGCGGCCGCGCACCCGGACCTGGACGCCGGCGTCCCGCCCCGCGGCCTGCACGGCGAGGGCTACCGGGGCCACATCTTCTGGGACGAGATGTTCGTCCACCCCATGCTCACCCTCCGCCGCCCCGAGTGGACCCGGGCGCTGCTGGCCTACCGGTACCGGCGCCTGCCCGAGGCCCGGGCGGCGGCGCACGCGGCCGGCCACGAGGGCGCCATGTTCCCCTGGCAGAGCGGCAGCGACGGCCGGGAGGAGACGCCACGGGCGCTGTTCAACCCGCGCACGAGCCGGTGGATCCCCGACCACTCCCGGCTCCAGCGCCACGTGGGGCTGGCGATCGCCCACAGCGTGTGGCAGTACTACCAGGCCACCGGGGACGCCCGCTTCCTCGTGGAGCAGGGCGCGGAGCTGCTGGTGGAGATCGCCCGGTTCTTCGCGAGCCTGGCCGTGCACGACCCCGAGGACGACCGGTACGTCATCGCCGGGGTGATGGGCCCCGACGAGTTCCACGACGGCCGCCCGGGCGCGCCCGGCTCGGGGCTGCGCAACAACGCCTATACCAACGTCATGACGGCGTGGCTGCTGACCCGGGCGGCGGAGATGGTCGCGCGCCTGGGCCGGGACTACGGCGGGCCCCTGTGGCGGCGGCTGAACCTGCGCGAGGACGAGCTCGCCCACTGGGACCGGGTCCGCACCCGGCTGCGCGTGCCGTTCCTGGCCGGCGGCGTGCTCGCCCAGTTCGAGGGCTACGGGGACCTGCCGGAGTTCTCCTGGGCGGACTACCGGGCCCGGTACGGCCGGATCGGGCGGCTGGACCTCATCCTCGACGCCGAGGGCCTGTCCACCAACGACTACCGGCTGGCCAAGCAGGCGGACGTGCTGATGCTGCTGTACCTGTTCTCCGCCGAGGAGCTGCGCGAGCTGCTGGGGCAGCTGGGCTACGAGTTCCCGGCCGAGGCGGTCCGGGCCACCGTGGCCTTCTACGGCGACCGCTCCTCGCACGGGTCCACGCTCTCCGACGTGGTGCACGCCTGGGTGGAGGCCCGCCGGGACCGCGGCCGCTCCTGGTCCTTCCTGACCCGCGCCCTGGACAGCGACCTCCTCGGCACCCCGGGGGGCACGACCCGGGAGGGCGTCCACCTGGGGGCGATGGCCGGTTCCGTGGACATCCTCACCCGCTGCTACACGGGCCTGGAGGTCCGGGACGACATGCTGTGGCTGCACCCGGCCATCCCGCCGGAGCTGCCCCGGGTGTCCTTCTCGATCAGCTACCGGGACCAGCCGATCCAGGTGGAGCTGACCCGCACCCTGCTGCGGCTCTACCTGGCGCCCGGCACCGCGGCGCCGGTGCGGGTCAGCGTGGACGGCGAGGTGCACGAGCTGACCGCCGGGCAGATCCGGCAGTTCCCCCTGGCGGTGCGCGATGGCTGAGCCCGGCACCGTCCGGCGCGGACCCCCCGCCCCGGACACCGGGATGTCGTTCCCCGGTCACCGCACGTTCCCCCGCGGTCCGGCCGTGAGCGGCCCGCCCGGCCCATTCTGGATCGACGACGCCCCCGACCGCCCCCACCCTGGAGCACCGATGTCAGCAGAGCCCGTCCTCCTCGACCACCGCACGACCCAAGGGTCGCCGGACCCCGACGTCCCGCTCATCGGCCCGGCCACGGGCCGCGCCCTGCACGTGATGAGCTACAACATCCGCTTCCACCACGAGCGCACCCGGCCCGGGGACCCCGACCACTGGCCCGACCGCGCACCCCGGCTGGGGCGGCTGCTGCGGCTGGAGCAGCCGACCCTGCTCGGCGTGCAGGAGGCCCTGTACCACCAGCTGCCGGCGGTGGCGCAGGCCCTGCCCGCCGGCTACGGGATGCTCGGCTACGGCCGCGCGGGCGGGAGCAAGGGCGAGTACTCCGCGATCTTCTACGACGCCCGCCGCCTGGAGGCCCTCGAGTGGGACCAGTTCTGGCTCTCCGACACCCCGGAGCTCATCGGCTCGACCACCTGGGGCAACGACGTCCCCCGCATCGTGACCTGGGGCCGGTTCCTGGACCGTGGCACCGGCTCCGAGCTCGTGCTCGTCAACACCCACTTCGACCACGACTCGGAGACCGCCCGCGAGCGCAGCGCGGACGCCGTGGTGGAGCTCGTGCACAGCTTCCCCGCGCGCACCCCCGTCCTGGTCACCGGGGACTTCAACGCCGACGCGGACGGCTCCGGGCCCTACGCCACGCTCGTGGGCTCGGGGGTGCTGGACGACACCTGGACCACGGCCGAGCGGCGGCTCACCCCGGCGTGGGGCACGTTCCCGGACTACGGGGAGCCCGTGCGCGGCGACGAGCGCATCGACTGGGTGCTGGCCACCCCCGGCATCCGGGTGCGGCGCAGCGCGATCAATCCCGCCCGCTTCGGCGGGGGCCACCCCAGCGACCACGCCCCGGTGCAGGTGCTCGTCTCCGTCGGGCCGAGCTGAGCGCTACGGCCCGGCGGTGAGGGATCGCCACGGGCGGGCGCCGTCGGCGGCGGCGCCCATGGACTCCACGGTCGCCGCCGTGCGGGCCAGGGACGCGGCGTCCTCCTCGGGGGAGCGGCACACCTGCTCGGCGGGCAGCGCGCACCAGCGGATCGGGTCGAGGGTCAGGATGTGCGGGATCCACACCGGGTCCCCGGCCACCCACCGTCCGTCCTGGCGGGTGAAGCTCATCCGGACCGTCAGCCCCTCGTTGTTGACCGGCACGCGGGTGGCGTGCTCGGAGAGGCTGTTGCCCAGGCCGTGGACGATCCAGGTGTCCCCGTGCTTCTCGAGGGGCAGCGCCGAGTGCGTGTGGTGGCCGTAGACGAAGTCGAAGGCGCCGCTGTCGGCCAGCGCGTGCGTGACCTCGAGCTGCTGGGCGTTCGGCGCGGAGGAGTACTCCTCCCCGGCGTGGACGGCCGCCAGGACGATCTCGGCGCCTGCCGCCCGGGCCCGGCGGGCCTTCTCGACCATGTCCGGCACGTCCAGCAGGTCCACCCGCCACGGGGCGTCCGGGACGTTGCCGTTGAGGCCGTAGGTGCCCGCCACCAGCCCGACCTGCACCCCGCCGGCGTCCAGGACCAGGGGGTCGGCGGCCTCCGCCGCCGACCGGTACGTGCCGGTCGAGGCGATCTCCGCCCCGTCCAGGACGCCGAGGGTCCGCTCCAGCCCCTCCTCCCCGGCGTCCAGGGCGTGGTTCGTGGCGGTGGTGCACGCGTCGTAGCCGATCCCGGCCAGGGCGGGCACGATCTGCGGCGGCACCTCGAACGCCGGGTAGCCGGTGTAGGGCCCCCCGGCCGCGGCCAGCGGGGTCTCCATGTCGCAGATCGCCAGGTCGGCGTCCTGGGTGAACGGGCGCAGGCCCTCCACGAGCGGGCCGAAGTCGAGCTCCCCGCCGCCGTCGGCCTCCGCCTGCGCCCACAGCCCCGGGTGCAGCAGGACGTCGCCGGTGACCACGATCTCCAGCTCGTCCGGCGCCGCGGGCCCGGTCGGCTCCGCCGAGGAGGACCCGCCGGTGGGGGACGCCGCCGGGTCGCCCGCGCCGGCGCCCGCTTCGGCGCCCGGGTCTCCGGGGGCGGAGCAGCCGGCGAGGCCCGGTCCGGCGCCGAGCAGCACGGCGAGCAGGGTGGCGGCGGCAGCGCGGCGCCCCGGCCGGTCGAGGGGTCGAGAGGTCATGGACCGAGGGTAGGCCACCGGTGGCCGGGCCACTCACCGGCCGCCCGTCAGGACAGCACCGTGGACCAGAGCTTCTCGTCCTCGGGGCGGTGCGGCACCTCGGTGCTGGGCACCAGCTCGGCGGGCGCCGCGTGGGCGCGGTCCTTGAGCGCCAGCATCTCCACCAGGTCCTCCAGCGGGGTGGCCGAGTTGTCGGCCCGGAGGTCGACGTCGAGCAGCACCGGGTACTGGAACCCCGCGAGGGTGTCGGCCACGACCACGGCGGCGCTCTGCTGGCCGCGGCTGTCCCCGCCCGCGTCCTGCCCCGCGCGCAGGCAGGCCACGAGCGCGTGGGCGAGGTCCATGCTGCTCAGCGCGGGCACGGCGAGAGCCTCGTCCACCGAGGCGCGCATGGCCTCGACGACCTCCGGGCCGGCCAGGAAGTTGCCCACGACCACGAAGTCGGCGCCGGCCACCCCGCCGGCCCAGGGGGTGCACAGGCTGCCGGTCAGGTGCGCGCCGGGGCCCGCCACGGGCAGC